>JAISDM010000262.1 GCA_031264885.1 Peptococcaceae bacterium
GGCGTGGCGATAATAAGATTGTGGGAGACAAAGACTGAAATCTGAACGAAAGGGGAAAAACGTGAAAAAACAACTATGGGAAACGAGGCCGCTGGAGATTTGGGGAAAGGCGAAGGCCCTGAGAGCGCAATGGCAGAAGTCGATCAATGAGGCGGCCGAGCGGGAAGGCGCGCTGCTTGCTCACGGGAATACGGGTGAGTTTGATTGGAGCGTGGGATTCGAGGATTTGACCATCATCGAGGATAATCCGGCGGGCGCCATGATGGCCAGCAAAAGCGATTCTTTCTCCAGAAAATGCCGCATGGCCTCTGAGATCCGCGGCTGGGGGCGCGAGATCTGCGGCTATGTTCAAAACTGCTGGGGATCGCAGTTTCTCGGCTATGAAATGGATGGAGGCCCATTTCCTTTCCGTGATTTGAGCATCCCTTTCCCGGATCCCTGTGACCAGCATCTCAAGCGGGGACAGCAGTGCATGGATCTCTCGCCGATCCCCCGCTGGGGCCACGACTGGCCGATGTACCTGGGGCCGATGGATCCGAGACGGGAGAAGGCTTTTATTGATCATGTGGTTTTTAATTATCTGAAAATCATTGATGATATTGAGCGCGTCTCCGGGCAGGAGTTTGACGACGAAAAGCTGCTGGGGAATCTGGACAACCTTTCGGCGCTGAGGGAGCAGGCGCTGCGGATCACGCAGCTGATGACCCATACGCCTACCCCCATCGGGCAGAAGGATCTGTATTCCTTCTATACGCTGGGGATGCTGACCAAGGTGGATCCGGCGGAAACCCTGGACTTCTGGAAATCCCTGGCGGATGAGGTGCAATGGCGCGTGGACAACAACATCGCCGCCGTGGCCACCGAGCGGTACCGCTGGATGGAAGCGCATCCGTCGCCCTGGCATTTTCTTAAATATTTCCGTTACATGGAGCAATACGGGGCGGTTTGCATCGGTTCCCAGTACAGCCATTTTATCGCGGGGCCTATCGAGCTGAAGCCGGACGGTTCCATCGGCCATGTGGACCTGGTCAAGGCGCCGGCGGGTCAGCCGGTTAAGACGCGGGAGGACGCCTTCCGCTATATCTTTACGGAGGCGCGGGGCTACCGGTTCAAAGACGACGAATATTGCCGGAAGCATACGATCACGGATTTTGCCAAAGGGTTTCACGCGGACGGCGCGGTCATGCCTCTGTGGCGCGGCGGCGTGGGCTGCACGCTGACCCGGAAGGAGCAGGGACTGCGTTTGAGCGAGATCGGCGTGCGGGTGCTGCATTATGAGGGCTCCCAGCCGGGCGACCGCACGGATTTGGACGAACACCGCTTCTTGGACGCGCTGGATACCTGGATGACGACCCAAGGGCTTGAGAAGCTGGAAAATTAAAGGAGGCGGGAGATGATAACAGCAGGTGTGGACGCGGGTTTGATGAACACAAAGATCGCGGTCCTCAAGGACGGCAAGGTAATCGCCCGCGCCGCGGGCGCCACCGGAGGCGGCGGGCGGCGGGAAGCGATTGAGAAGATATGGGCGGAAGCCTTGAAGGCGGCGGGCGCCGACCCTTCGGATGTGAGCGGGGTGGCGGCCACCGGAATCGGGAGAGAGGATGTGTCTTTCGCCGGCAAAACCATTGTGGAATCCCTTGCGGCCGCGCGGGCCGCGCGTTTTCTGTATCCGGGCGCCACGTCGGTTGTGGACGCCGGCGCCGATCAGACGCGGGTGGTCACGTTGGGAGAAGGCAAAGACATCACGGAAGTGGTGCTGAATCAGAAATGTATGGCGGGGCTTGGCCTTTTGCTGGAGGTCGCCGCGGACAGGCTGGAGATGACTTTGGAAGAGATGTCGGCTCTGGGGCCTGAGACGCGGGATCCAATTCCGCTGAACGATGGCTGCCCCGTATTCGCGGAGCAGGGGGCGCTTGAGCTGCTGAACAAGGGCGTCCCCAAGAAAGAGGTAGCGGACGCGGTCACCGACGTGGCGGTCGTCCGGCTTCTTTCGATCTTAAATGATAAGGTCCGGCCCGGGAAGGACAGCACGGTGCTGATCGGCGGACTTACAAAGAACGCGGCGGTGACAGAACGGCTGAAGCGATGTTCGGGGATCGACTTCCTGATTCCCGAGGCGGCGGAATATGGCGGCGCTTTGGGAGCGGCTGTGTTTGCGGCGGAACAAAATCATTGAGGAGGCGGCAATGACTGGAGAATTCAAAAAATGGCCGGAATCGAGCTGGACATCCGACGCGATCCAATGGAAGAAAACGGATAAAATAGCGGCCGGCGTAGACATCGGCACGACCAGCTCCCAAGCGGCGGTATTTGTGGACGGCCAATTATTCGGATACGCGAGTATCCGCACCGGTTCGGATTTCCGCGGGGCGGCGGACGCCGTGATTCAGAAGGCCCTCGGATCGTCCGGCATGGCGGTTAAGGATATAGGCGCCGTGGTCGCCACCGGATTCGGGGACAAGAACGTGACCTATGCCACACAGTCGCGGAGCGAGATCCTCTGTATCGCCAAGGGCGCCCGGTACTTGTTCGGGCCTTCCGTAACCACGGTTGTGGACATGGGGGGACAAACGACGAAGGCGATCCGGCTCTACGAGTGGGACCGGGTCAGGGATTTCAAGATAAGCGACAAATGCGCCACGGG
The DNA here is from genome assembly GCA_031264885.1 of Peptococcaceae bacterium. Lineage (GTDB taxonomy): Bacteria > Bacillota > Peptococcia > DRI-13 > UBA5745 > JAISDM01. The sequence goes on from JAISDM010000262.1 coordinate 2,645, forward strand.
GATGGGCCGCCACATCGAGGTCGCCGCTGAGATACTGCGGACGCCTCTGACGGAGATGGGGGAGAAATCCCTGGATGTGGCTTTCGATCCCGAACCTGTCAGCACCACTTGTTATAACTTCGCGTATCCGGAAGCGGCGGGGCTGTTCCGGCAGGGCTATAAAGAGGATACTTATAAGGAAAACGATGTGCTGGCGGCCTATCTTTTTACCGTCGCCTGGCGTATTTTGGGCACGGTAGGGAAACTGGCGCCTTTGGACGTCGGCGATATGACCGTTGAGAAGGAACTGGGGCTTACGGGCGGACTTGCCAAGAATAAGGGCATCACCAGGCGCGTCGAGCGTGAACTGAACATGACGGCGCTCACCAGCGCATATGATCCGCAGCTGGCGGGGGCCATCGGCGCGGCGTTGTTCGCGTAAGCGCCCGATATAATAAACAGTGAAAGGTTGAGTACATGAAAACATTTAAAGAAATACTGGACAACCGTCACATGTACGCAAAAGAGTGGAAGGCAAAAACCGGCGGGAAGGTGCTGGGCTTCTATGACACCTATTTTCCGGAGGAAATCGCGTATGCCGCGGGTGTTTTGCCGGTGCGGATTTTGGCGGCCCATGAGCCGGACAGCGGCACGGACCGGCTGATGTACGGCAACTGTTATTGCACCCGGGATATGCTGAATCAGTTTATCCGCGGCAGATATGACTATGTGGACGGGCTTGTGAGCGTGGAAAGCTGTCAATGGTGGTATAACGCCTTTGACACCACGCTGATTATGTTCCCGCATCTGTTCAGCCACTATCTTTTTACGCCGGACTATCCCGACGGCCGTATGTCGAAAGACCTTTTGCGCGCGGAATTAGAGGTGTTCAAGGCGAAATTGGAGGAATGGCTGGGGAACGAGATTACGGACGGGGCGCTGGACCGGGCCATTGAGGTTTATAACACGAACCGCGCTTTGCTGCGCAGGCTCTATACGCTGAGGCGGTTTGACCGCCCTGTGCTTCTGGGCTCGGAGGCGATGGAGATCGTATTGGCCTGTCAGGTCATGGATAAGGCGGAAGCAAACTCCATGCTGGAGGCTCTGATACCCCAATTGGAAAAACGCCGGCCTTACGAGGACTGGCCGCGCCTGATGCTGGTGGGAAGCGAGACCTATGACACGGAACTGGAGAAGCTGGTGGAGTCCTTGGGGGCGAACATCGTCATCGATGAGCTGGATAACGGAACCGGGTATTTTTCCAATGACGTCATTCCGCTGAGCGACCGTCTGATGGCGGTCGGGCTGCGTTACCTGGGCAAGCCCCACAGCGCGCTGAAGGACAATGTCTGGCGGCGGCGGCCCGAGCGGATCTATCAGTTGTTTGAGGATTGGCAGGCGGACGGGGTGCTCATCGCGAAACAGATCTACTGCCATCCGCATGGGACGGATATGTACGCGGTATGGAAGCTGCTGCGGGAGCGGAATATCCCTTATCATACATTTGAGCGGGATACGACGCTGCCTTATGAGGAGACGCGGCTGGGCGTCGAGGCTCTGATCGATATGATCAAGCCGGGCATGACCCGTATTTCGGGGTGGAGCCGCGCGTAGGGGGCAGAGTTGCCCGGGGGCTTGGATTCCGGGACAAGCCCGGAATGACGGGGGGACAGGCAAGCCCGGAATGACGGGGGAAGGACAGATCCGGAGCCGAGTTTGAGCGGACATAAGCGGATCTGGATTTCGGGCGGCAGGATGCTGCCCCTACGGTCCGGTACTGTAGGGGCGGCATTCTGCCGCCCGGGATCGTCCGAAACCCCATTGTATCTTGTCATTCCGGGGCAGTTTGTCAGGGCGGGTAACTGATAGCAGAATAGATTTTCTTCGAGGCTTACGATGTAATGATATATCAGGAACAGGGCTAAAGGAGCGGGAAGCAGATGAATCTGTTCGATATAGAGGAGGGTAAATAAATAGCCATCAATCGTGTGGAAATCAAGGATTTCCTCGTATTCAAGGGAGATTTCGCAATGGACTTCTGCCCCGGCGTGAATGTGTTTATCGGCAGCAACGGAACTGGCAAGACGACGCTCTTGAAAGCGCTATACGCCGGAACACAAATGAGTTCGTCGGATTTTATCTTTGGCATAACAGAACCCGATACCATTTTCGTCCGAGGCATCTGGATACCGAAAGTTCGGATTACTTGCTACGCTCATTCGCAACGAGCAAATCAAACCGAATACCGCGCTCTTTTGGGATGAACCGGAAAATAGTCTGAACCCTGAACTTGTCCCCAAACTTGTGGATATACTCCTTGAACTTTCTCGTAATGGCGTACAGATTTTCATTGCCACGCACAGCGAGTTAGTAGCAGATTATTTCCTTGTCAGCAGCAAAGAGTGTGATGCTGTTATGTTTTTCTCACTTTACAAAGATGACGACCAAATAAAGTATGACTGCAGCGACCGATTTGACCTGCTCAATCCAAACAAATTGACGGACGAACGGGTTAGGCTGTACGAAAAAAGGCTTGATAAAGCGTTTGGAGGCGAGTAACGCGGCAAAGGGAAACAAGACAGGCATTGCGGGAAAAAGTAATGGAGTCGGTAGACATAGCCAAAATATGGAGACCGAAAGTCGTCGTCATGAATGAAAAGGCTGCCGCTATGCGGAACATTACCGTTAGCTCATTGATCGCCTCCCAGGAGGGGAATTTTTTTATACGACGAACCGCTCAATTACGGTCCGGAACTATTAGGATTCGCCGAAGCCGGCGAATTCTTTTTCTACCCATTTGGAGTCCTTCATCAAGGCTCTTCCGACGCCGATTAGGTCCCCTTTGCCTTCTTTCAGCAGCTGCTCCGCTTCTTCCAAGTGATTGATTCCGCCGGTCAGGATGACGGGGATGCGGCTGTCTTTTTTGGCGGCGAGGGTCAGCGGCGCGAAGTAGCCCGGCTGGCCGTCGCCTCCGGGTATTTCGAAGCCGTTTTGCCCGCCGGAAATATCCAGGACGCAAACGCCGGCTTCTTCGAAAGCCCGGGCGGCGACGGTTACGTCGTCGAGGCTGACGCCTCCGTCCATATAATCGAAGGCGCCTAAACGGACCAGAACGGGGAAGTCTTTGCCGATGTCCGATTGGATGGCGGCGACGATTTCAAGGATAACGCGGATCCGGTTCTCGACGGACCCGCCGTATTCGTCTTTGCGCTTGTTGATTAAAGGGGTGTAGAACTGCTGGAGCAGGAAGCCGTGGGCCGCGTGGATCTCGACCCCGTCGAAGCCGGCGTCCCGCGCGCGCCGCGCCGCCGCGGCAAAGTCGCCGACGATGGACGCGATCTCCGCTTTGGCCAATTCACGGGGGAGGGCGCCGTCCCTTTTGCGCGGAATATGTACCGCGGAAGGGGCAAGGGGCTCGCGGCCGGTCAGCTTGCTGGACGCCATACCGCCCGCGTGATTGATCTGAATCACGGCCGGCGATCCGCCCCGGTGAATGACATCGGCGAGGGCCTTGAGGCCGTCGAGTTTGGCGTCGTCCGCCGCCGACAGCTGATTCGGGTGGGCCTGCCCTCCGGGGCTGACAAAGTGATGTTCGGTGATCACAAGCCCGAGCAGGCCGCTTTGGGTTTTGTCCCCGTAGTAATCCAGAATACCGGGGCTGACCGCGCCGTCGGCCTCCGCCTTATTGGTCGCCATGGGCGGCATGACGAGACGGTTTTTGAGAGACAGACCGCCTGCCTTCATCGGTTCAAGCAAATGTTTCATATGTAGTCCCTGCCTTTCTGTAACAGCGGTGCGCCAGAATCAGATTTATTCGCCGGGATCGGCGCTTTCCATGAAATGCATCAGCTGGGTGAGGCTTTTTTCGTAAGTGGGCGCGAAAGCGGGCAGCGAACCGATTTGGGCCCGGACGACGGCCTGTTTGTGAATATCGCTGATGATGGTCATGGGATACAGCCCCAGCGCCAGGGCCAATTGAACCGGCACGAAGCGCTTGATTTGCGTCTCCGTCGCGTTGGGAAACAGTTGGCCGACCAGGTCGTGGATGACCCCCAGGGATTTGCCGGAGGATACCTTGAACGCGGTCAGGGAATCCAACGACGCTTTTTTCTCAAGGATCGTATTGAATATAACGAACAGATTCAGCATGCGTTTGCGTGAAACGATGCTTCTGGCCCAGATTTCGGCAATCTCATTTGTCGTATAAAGTTTGTTCAATTTGAAGGATTTGACAAGGTTGACGACCCATTGCTCGAAATCGTCGGACATCAATTTAAGAAGGATGTCTTCTTTGCTGGAAAAATATTTATAGACGGCGGGACGGGTCAGGGCGGTTTTTTCCGCGATCGCCGAAAAATTCAATCCTTCGTAACCTGTCTGATCGAATATTTCAGCCGCGGCGCCGACGATGGCGTCAATCCGGGACCGTCTTTGCTCGCTGGAACGAGCGCGTTGAAAGTTCATACACATATCCCCTCTTATTCTCCTGTAATTTTATTATAGCGGGGGGGTGGTGTCAAGTTACAATTCGCTGGCCGCGGGGCAATCGCATAAAAAATACAGTTATTCAGGAATTGACACTTTAGACGTGAAACCGGCGTGTTTATTGCGGCTGTTTCCTTTTATTGACGACGTATCGAACTGTCGAAGGGGAACAGCGCACTAAGGAAGCAATCCCACGCCAACCGAGATTGACCTCTTCATATATTTGTAAAATAATCTGATCTCTGACAAATTTATGAATTTTGGCAAAAAAAATATCAATATTTGTTCGATTAAAAGAGCTAAACTGTGTCGGTGAACCTGCTTTCTTAAAATATTGTTCGATAATTCGCATTGCTTTAATCTGTTCCGCCTGGCGGGGGGACGTTTCGAATGCCATATCAGCGTCCGGTTGTTTCAGAAGTAATTGCTGTTTAAAATGATTTCTGAATGTTGACTTGCAGTAATCGGCATTTGTATTGAACAATTTACAAATAGCCCCAATTTGAATGTGTTGTCGCAATGATTCCCAAAGCTGTTCACAGTCAAAGCTCATGTTTTTCTGATTTTCCCCGCCATCCGCGATATACCATGAAATACTGCTCCACAAATATTGATCATATTGAGAAGGTTTCTTTGTATTAGCCGGATTGAGATGAATATAAAAAAACACGTTCTTGACCGCTTTCGGATCGGACAGCAGCGTCGCGTAATAGCGGCCTTGAAATACCGGATCAGGATTTAAATAAGTGCTGCGATAATAGCGTGTAAAATTCGATTGCAATTCTTGCATAAATTTGCCCAGTTTATTTTTTTCTTGTGTAGAAAGCAGCCAATGCGCGTGGTTATCCATGATAACGAAGGCATGGCACCGGACATACTCTTTAAAGTGCTTTACCGCCAAATTCAAACAGTGTATCTTATCTTCCGGGTTTTCAAAAATATTATTCCGGTTATATCCTCTTATCACTACATGATAAAACAAATCTTCCATTCGAAACACTCCTCCCTTGATCTGCTAAAACTATAAGGCATCGCTGCTATACTCGTGAGCGTTGAAATTTGCCCATTTGAGGCAAATTTACTGTAATTTCGTCTCGATTCAAGATTATTTTACCATATTTATTAATTTATGTAAATATATTATTTTTATCCCCCTGGATTTACAACCGTGTTCATCCGGCTGTTTGGCTGCGATGATTCGGCCGCAATTTGGGCAAAACGCGCAAAACGTTGCGCAAAAGTATGCTATTTAGCGCGGGTCCTCGCGCAGATCGGGTTAAATGGCATAGTTTTGCGCGAGGAACAGTGCCAAACGCGGTGTGAAACCGGGTATCCTCGCCGGAAAAGTGAGAATTAGCACGTTGCGTTGAGACGATGTGCGCTTTTTTGCAGCGTTTTGCGCGGAAGTTTGCGCGTTTGTATGTTCGGCAGACATGGAATCCCGGATGCGGTTGGGTTCGATGCCCTGGAGGGGAATGGGAAAATATGGACGCGTTTCCGGACGGTCCCGGGCGGCAGGATGCCGCCCCTACGGTGTCGTGAATGATGTGTATGCAGGGGCGGCGCCACACCGGGTACCTGCCGCGCCGCCGGCCGCCAGGCGAATGACACGCCTGTAGAGGGCGGCATTTTGCCGCCCGCCCTTTGGTAAAAAAAAGTAAAAAAAAGTAAAAAAAAGTTTAAAAAAATGTGAAAAAAAAGTGTTGACAAGCAATTATGGGTATGGTATCATCAGTTTGTCGGTAAGAGGTGGGTGGTTATATGAAAGCCCACCGTTATACATAAGCTCCAGTCAGCCGGGACTAAAAAAATGGAAGTTAATGTGAAATAATGTAAATATTTGTAAACAGGAACTCGATCGTTGTCAGAAAATATAATCGGCGCTCAACCAACCAAAAGTGAAGACATGGAAACGAATCGCGCATGATTTTGTGCTTGGCGAAGCGCGGTGAAGGTACTGTTTTGAGGCCAATTTGTTAGATGGATCACATTATAAGCAATCACTGTGTAATTTAAATATCCATCACGCTATAGTTTGAAACATAAGAAGAATGGAAGCGATAGAATATGTTGGAGCGGTTACAGTTTCGATGTCCTTCCGGTTGCCGGTGAATGGACCGGCGCCGGAAGGGCGACAGCTTTATCCTGACGTCTGCCGAAAGGCGGACGGACGTCCAACTCCGTAGTGGCCATAAGGATTTGGACGGAGCGATACCTCAGCTTTTCCCGTTTTCCACCGCGGGATGGGGGAACAGAAAAAAGCACTCGTTTCCACAACTTTCGCAAGGCGGCGGAAACGAATGCCCAGTAAGACCGTTTGCCAAGTATTCACCCGGCAAACGTAGGGACAAATTCGGGATCGGGTACGCCCGTATTCTGAAACAACGTTCCGAAAATCGAGTGGACGCTTCCGTCCAACCGACCCTTCCGATATAAGTCCTTAATGCTATTGTAACCGACCGTGAAATAATTGTCCATCATTATTTTTTGGGCATGTGGCGGTACGTCGTATCCCGTGTGGATACAGGCATAAGGACTTGGATCGGCCTGCGGGGATACCGGTAAAGTCGCGCGATCCCCGCGCCGTGTGTCGGAAGGTGAAGACTGGGAAGACGGTGGAAGCCGCTCACGCA
>JAISDM010000040.1 GCA_031264885.1 Peptococcaceae bacterium
TTTCCGGGAGCAGACGCTTTTGCGCGTAGCTTGCTTTATCCTGTATGCCGGGCAGGGTGTCAACCCCGATCTGGTTGCGTTCATGGAGTCTGTAATTCACCAGCGGACGCCGGATAAAGGCGAACGCGCCGTTTCGGGCGGCGTTGAGGGCCAGCCAGTGATCGTGAACGTAGCCGTCCGGCACAGGCAGCGCGGTTACAGCCAGTTCCCGGCGGAGCATCATGGTACATCCGGTGACAAAATTATAATAGGCCAGATAAGCGTCAAGGCCCAATCCCCAACGGCGGCGCCAGGGGGGTTTGGGCGGATTTATGATGGGGACGCCTTCGGTATCGATAAAGCGCATGCCGCAATAAGCCAGCGTGACTTCGGCCGTCATAGCCGCCCGCAGAGCGGACAGCTTATCGGCCTCCCAGACGTCGTCCTGGTCGCAATAGGCGATGAATGCTCCGGCGGCGTCCCGGGTCAAGGCTTCAAATGTGCGGACGCTGCCCAGGTTGTGGACGTGAACCGTTACGCGGAATGGGTGAGGGAAATCTTTCAGCAGAGACGTCAGCAAGGCTGCGGTTCTGCCTTCGTCCGCGCTGTCGTCCCGCACCGCCAGTTCGAAGTTTGGGTCGTCCTGGCTTTTTACACTATTCAATTGAGCTTCCAGGTAGCGGGGATCCGGCCGGTACACTGCCATAACCACGCTGATCAAGGGAATTTCCGTTTCCACACAACCCCGTTCCTGTCTGTTTCAGGGATTCGCCGGCGGCCGGGCAGGACCGCGCGTCCTAAGACTTGCCGGCAAGCGCTGAAGGATGTTTGTTTATTCGATTATAGCATTTATTCCCTGGGAAATAAAGTGTTGAGCGAAAGAATAAAGCTTGATTTCATCCGGCGATTGTGATAACATTTGTAAGCGAAGTGTCCCTGCTCCGCTTTGCGGGGCCGCTGGGATGCGTTAAATCATACGGTGTCTAACAGATGTTTAACGCGTCCTGAGAGTCTGACCGGGCTCTTTTAGTCCATAGGGAGGAGGTGAAGAAGATGCGGAACTATGAGATTATCTACATTCTCAAACCGGATTATGATGAAGAAAAAGTCACGGAAATCATGGAAAAATATTCGAATATCATCAAAAACAATCAGGGTGAGATCGTTTCTGAAGACAAATGGGGCAAACGGCGTTTGGCCTATGAAATTCAGGATTATCGCGAAGGGTTCTACATCTTGGTCAATTTCAAAAGTGAGGCGAACGTTCCCACTGAACTTGACCGGGTCATGAAAATCTCAGATGAGATATTGCGCTTCATGATCATCAACAAAGACGAGAAATAGCGTTCTTTTTTTGAGATAGGCGGTGATTTTTGTGTTGAATCGTGTGATTTTGATCGGTCGGCTTACCAAAGATCCGGAACTCAGATACACCCCTAACGGCGTGGCTGTGGCTTCTTTTACCCTGGCTGTGGATCGCTTCCGAACCAACGCTCAGGGAGAACGCGAGACAGATTTTATACCTATTGTGGTTTGGCAGAAGCAAGCGGAGAACTGCGCGAATTATATCGGGAAGGGCAGTCTTTGCGCGGTGGACGGCCGGATTCAGGTGCGCACTTACGATGCGAAAGACGGACAGCGCCGCTGGGTAACGGAAGTGGTGGCCGACAACGTCCGGTTTTTGGATAGACGCGGAGAGAACACATCGCCCGAGTCCGCGGCGGGATCCATCGGAAACGAGATCGGGTTTACGGAAGAGGATGTTCCGTTTTGACGATAACGATTAGGAGGAAATTGAATTGAAGCGTGATCGAGTACGCCGCCCTCGCAAGCGGGTTTGCAGTTTTTGTGTGGAAAAAGTGGAGTCCATTGACTATAAAGAAGTGGGCCGGCTGAGGAAATTCATAACGGAGCGGGGCAAAATTCTGCCTCGCCGTATTTCCGGGAATTGTGCCAAACATCAACGGCAGTTGACTGTCGCCATTAAACGGGCTCGCAATGTGGCGATGCTTCCGTTCACCGCGGAATAGGCTGTTTGTATCGCTTGCCGGACAGGCGCTCTAAGAAGGCTCAGCGGATCCTCCGGATTCTTTCTGAGCTTTTTTATTTTCATAAGTGTGAATCCGTGTGAATCCGTGTGAATCCACCGTGAATCCGCTGCCGGGTCCGCGGCGCGCCGGGGCGTTGTCACCCGCCGCGTCTTATGGTATAATTAGCCAAAACCCCTGTGAAGTATTACGTTTGATGGAGGCCATGAGCAGAATGGACTATTTGCCAAGAGATATTTATATCCGGAGAAAAAACGCCCGCAAGAGGCGCTCAATGATAAAGAGGCTGCTTCTGATCTTTCTGGCCGCGTTCTGCCTGCTGGCCGCGTTTTACTTTTGGGCGAGGCCCGTTTTGTGGAAGCCGCCCATTCCTTCCATCGGGCACATTCAAATTCAGACCATCGGGCTCAGCCTGGATATTTATGAAGGCGTGGATGAGGAAGCGCTTCAAAACGGGATTGGGCATCTGAAAAGCAGCGCCGGAATAGGACAGCCGGGCAACGCTGTTTTTTCGGGATACGGATTGAATCAGAATCGCTTTTTTTACCATTTGGACCGGGTGGAAATCGGCGATGAAATCATATTGAAAGACGCGGAGCATCCAAGGCTGGTTTATGAGGTTATGGTCATCAAGACGCTCCCCAAGGAGGAAGCGAATGTCATTGAAACGAATTCGTCCGAAAACATGATTACACTGGTTACGACTTCCAAAGACGATTCGGAGATGAGATTGGTGGTCGAGGCGCAGCTTACCGGCGAAGGGACTTAGATTCCAGAAACCGTTCCGGAAAGGGAGGAGCGTTTTGAATTTCGGCAAAAGCAAAATATTGGCGGAATCCGCGCTTATGGCCGCGTTGACGGGTGTGTTCGCGCTGATTAGCTTATATGTCCCTGTCGCCGGCCTTTTTGTGGCGATGGTCTGGATCATGCCTGTGGTGGTGGTGTGCGTCCGGCATGGGGTCAAAATGGCGCTTTGCGCCTTGTTGATTGCCAGTGTTATCATTCTGGCGCTGACTTCTCCCCTGATCGCGGTGACGATGATTCTTCCCTGCGCGGTACCGGCGCTGCTTTTGGGCATGGCCTTCCAAAAAAAACTGTCCACCGCGCAAACGCTCTTTATGGTGACTGCGGGAACTTTGGTGTCCAGGCTGTTGTCTTTCATGCTGCTGCTGTTTGTTTCCGGGATGAGTCTGGGGGAGCAGCTGATATTCATGCAAGAACAGATGAAAGCCTTCTGGATGTCGCTGTATGATATGAGCAGTTCTTCCGGGTGGATTGAGGCGCGGATGACGGAAGAGGCTTTTTTGGCGCAGGCGGACCAGTTCACCACTTTGTTTTATCAGATGCTGCCGTCTCTTTTCCTGGTTTACAGCCTGCTGTCGACCATTTTTACCTACATCTTAACTTATCAGATCTTGACCCGGATCCGCATCGAGCTGCCGGTCCCTTTGCCGTTCCGGCTATGGAGATGGTCGTGGTGGTTCGTTTGGGGTTTTATCATCGGACTGGCTTGCCTGTTGGCGGGCAGCCATATGGAAGTACCGGTCTTAACCCGGATAGGGCTCAATTTTATTTCCGCTTTCCAATGGATTTATATTATCAACGCTTTGTCGATGATCGCGTTTTTTCTGGGCAAAATCAATAAGAGATGGCGGCGTTCGGGGGTATTCTTTGTGGTCGTCGGATTCCTTCTGTTCGCGAGTCCGATGATCTACCTGATGATCGCCATAGGCTTGTCCGATATGCTTTTTAATTTGCGGCGGCTGCCGGATCGCAGCGTAAGTTGACGCGGCGTCAGAAATAAGGATTCGACGAATCAGCGAGGAGGATCGTGTCATGAAGGTGATTTTACTGCAGGATGTGAAAGGAACCGGAAAAAAAGGCGATACGGTGAATGTGGCGGAGGGATACGCGCGCAATTTCCTGATTCCCAAAAAACTGGTTGTGGCGGCCACTGAAGGGAATGTGAAAGAATTGCAGCGGCAAAAAAACGCGGACGCCAACAAGAAGGCGCAGTCTTTGGAATACGCCAGAACTCTGGAACAGCGCCTGAAGGATCTGACGCTCACGCTCTCCGCCAAAACCGGCGAGGCGGGCCGGCTGTTCGGCGCGCTGACCAATAAGGATATCGGGGATGTGCTGGAGAAGGATCACGGGATCGTCATTGACCGGCGAAAAATCGAGATCAAGAACGCCATCAAAACATTGGGCGAGCATGAGGCGGTCATAAAGCTGCATCCTGAAGTCTCCATAAACATTCAAATTCAAGTGGTCGAGGCTTAATTCATGAGCGGTTTGCCGGCGGACCGGCTGCCTCCGAACAGCGTTGAGATGGAACAGGCGGTTCTGGGGGCTATGATGCTGGATAAAGAGGCCGTGATCATAGCGGGGGAAGTTCTCAAGGCCAGGGATTTTTACAAGGACGGGCATCAAATCATTTTTGAAGCGATCAAGGAACTGGAAAGCCGGGACGAGCCGGTGGACTTGATCACGGTGATGGAATCGCTGCGCCAAAAAGACGCGCTGGAGAAATGCGGCGGGGTGACTTATGTGGCCTCTCTGGCCAATCAGGTGCCTTCCGCCGCCGGCGTCCGTCATTATGCCCGGATCGTCTCGGAAAAATCACTGCTGAGGCAGCTGATCCGTATCTGCGGGGATATTTCTAATCTGTGCTACGAGGAAGAAACCGAGTCTTCCCAGGTCTTGGCTTACGCGGAGCAGGCCATTTATTCCATCCAGGACAGAGGGCGGGATCAGGGCTTGATTCACGTCCGCCATGTGGTGCCGGAGATTGTGGCGCGGATCGAGACCCTTTCGAAGCATAAAGAGGGACTGACCGGGATTCCCTCTCATTTCAAGGATTTGGACCGGATCACTTCGGGCTGGCAGGAATCCGATCTGATTATTTTGGCGGCGCGGCCTTCTATGGGCAAAACGGCGCTGGGCCTGAATCTGGCGGAGAACGCCGCGGTCAGGGAACAAATTCCCGTGGCGGTATTCAGCCTGGAAATGTCCCGGGAGCAGTTGATCCAGCGGCTGCTGAGCTCCAGGGCCAGTCTGGATCAGTATAAGCTGAGGACCGGCAGGCTCATGGGCGATGAGTGGCGGTCGCTGGTAGACGCGGCGGGGGTGCTTATTTCCGCGCCGATTTATATTGACGATACGCCGGGCATCACGGTTATGGAGCTTCGGTCCCGGGCGCGCCGGCTCAAGGCGGAGACAGGGCTGGGGCTCGTCGTGCTGGATTATCTCCAGCTGATGCAGGGCGGCGGCTCCGGGCGGGGCGGCGAAAACCGGCAGCAGGAGATATCTGAGATCTCCCGGTCGTTAAAAGCCCTGGCAAGAGAATTGCGGGTGCCGGTGATCGCTCTGTCCCAGCTGTCCAGAGCGGTGGAGCAAACGGCGGACAAAAGACCCTCTCTGAGCCATTTGCGCGAGTCCGGCGCGCTGGAACAGGACGCTGACCTGGTGATGTTTATTTACCGGGAGGAATACTATGACCGGGCCACAGAGAAAAAAGGCATCGCGGAGATCATCATCGCGAAGCATAGGAACGGCCCTGTGGGATCTGTGGAACTGGGCTTCCTGGAGCAGTACACGAAATTTGTAAATTTAAGGCGCGATGTGGATGCCGAGGAAAGGTGACAGTTTGTGGCGAAATACGATGTAGTCATTGTAGGCGCCGGGCCCGCGGGTATTTTTGCCGCCGCGGAACTGATTCAGTTCAAATCTGATTTGAAGGTCTTGCTGATTGACAAGGGCAAACGCATCGAGGACCGCAAATGTCCCATCGCTCAATCGGGGCATTGTATGAAGTGCCGGCCTTGCGCCATTATGAACGGCTGGGCGGGAGCGGGGGCTTTCAGCGACGGCAAATTGTCTCTGTCTCCCGAAGTGGGCGGACAGATACTGGAATATATTTCTCAGGATGAGGCGATGGAATACATCCGCTATGTGGACGGCCAATACTTGCGTTACGGCGCGCCGGAAGTCATTCATGGGCTCAATGACAGCAAGACGGATGAGATTGCCTATGAAGCGTCCAGGCACAGCCTGCAGCTGATCCCCTGTCCCGTGAGGCATATGGGAACCGAACGCGGCTTTGAAGTGATGAGGAATATGTACGGCGACTTGGTTGGCGGGGGAAAAATCGAATTCAGGGAACACACCTCTGTTTCGGACATTTTGCTGAGCGAGGACCAAACCCGGGTACGGGGGGTCCGGACGGAAGACGCGGACGGCCGGACGGAAGAGATTGAAGGGCGCTGTGTGGTGCTGGCCCCGGGCCGCGGCGGCGCGGAATGGCTTGCCGGCCAAGCGAAGAAGCTGAATCTGAAGTCCATCAACAACGCGGTGGATATCGGATTGAGGGTGGAAACGCCTAATTCCGTCATGGATCATCTGACCCGGGACTTATATGAGGCGAAGATCGTCTATTACGCGGATACCTTTGAAAGCAAAGTGCGCACTTTCTGTATGAACCCGGGCGGGGTGGTGTCTGAGGAGACCTATGACGGGGAGGTGACCCTGGTCAATGGGCACAGCTACCTGGACGCCAGCCGCAAGACGCCCAACACCAATTTCGCGCTGCTGGTCTCCACCCGCTTTACCGAGCCGTTCAATCAGCCGATCCAATACGGGAAGTATATCGCTCAATGCGCGAATATGCTTACCGGCGGCGGCATCATGGTTCAGCGGCTGGAGGATTTAAGAAAGGGCCGCCGGACGGACTTGAAGCGTCTGGAAAAATCCACCACGATTCCCACGTTAAAAAGCGCGGTGCCCGGCGACTTGAGCTTTGTGCTGCCCCACCGCTTCCTGGCTTCCATTGTGGAAACGCTGAGGGCGCTGGACAAGCTCGCGCCCGGGCTGTACAGCAAAGGCACGCTTCTGTATGGCGTGGAAGCGAAGTTTTACTCCCTGCAGATCCAGGTCAAACCCACGATGGAAACGGATATTGTCAATTTATACGCCGCCGGGGACGGCGCGGGCATCACACGGGGCCTGATGCAGGCTTCTGTGACAGGGGTGCTGGCCGCCAGGGATATCTTGGGGAAAATATCTTGATAAATTCCCGTGGGAGAGATATAATACAGGCATTCGGCCGCGGCTCAACGAAAATGGACTGCG
>JAISDM010000081.1 GCA_031264885.1 Peptococcaceae bacterium
GATTGTGATCCCATCCGGTTTACGCCGGCTTGAGGCGCGCGCATTCTACGGCTGCCGGTTCGAGCGTGTTGTTTTCGAGGAGGGATCGCAGCTTGAATATATCGGCGACTCCGCGTTCATGGCCTGCGTAAACCTGAAGCAGATCGACATCCCAGCGGGCGTGGCCAGTATCGGAGACAACGTGTTCAGCGGCTGCGGCGCGCTGGAGAGGGTGAGCTTCGCGGCCGGATCGGTACTCGCGTCTATTGGGAACAGCGCGTTTGCAGGCTGCGGCTCGCTGGAAAGCGTGAATTTTGCGCCGCCTGACATGGAACTGATTTCCATCGGAGACAGCGCGTTCAAATATTGCGAAGCGCTTGCGAGTTTCCCCTTTCCCGCCGGCCTTCAGAGCATCGGCGAGTTCGCTTTCGAGGGGAGCGGCCTTTTGTCCGTGGAGTTCCCCGCCGATTCTGAACTGAATTTATTAAGCGGAGGCGCCTTCCAATATTGCGCCGGTCTCACCACCGTTGTGCTGCCGGGAGGTTTTTTGACGGATATCTCCACCGAAGCGTTCCGCGGCTGCGAGATGCTGTCGGATGTCCGCGTCACGAATGAGCCCTTGCTGTATATGGACGGCATAGCCCTTGAACAAATACATCCCTACGCCTTCGGCGACTGCCCCGAGCTTCGCGCCGTCATATTGCCGCCCTCCGTGTATTACATCGACGACGGCGCTTTTGCCTTTGACACTCCATCCGCGCCTCCGCCGCCGACCGCGATCCACGGTTACTACGACTCCTACGCCCTGTGGTGGGCGAGACAGAAAGGATATCCGTTCTACGTCGCCCCCAGCAGCGGCGAACTCAAGGCCAACCCGCCTGGCGTCATGTACAAGTATATCCCTTATGAGTTTGTGGCCAAAACCCGTGTGCCGGACAACGAAGGTCTGCGCTTCTGGCTGGAAGACGCCGCCGGTCATCCGCTGACGCTGCCCGAAGGGCTGTATCTCGTGGACGGCGTGAACGAACCCCGCGCGGATGCCCCGGAGGCTGCCATTCCCGGCACGATTTACGGATCGCCTTTGGATTACACAGACTTTGAGGCCGGCGTCAGCTTTACAATGAAAGCGCGGAATATCGGCGCGACCGGCGAGAACGACGCCTTCACCGCCGCGGCGGAGTTCACCGTCAGACTCGCGCCTACGCCGGACAACGCCTGGCTGGAGGCTTATCTCAACGCCTATCCTTTTTCCGCTGATCCGCTCTACGGCGGCGACGGCAGACTTCCCGCGGAAATAAGCGGGCTTTATGAGGATGTCGGAGACTTTGTCACGCATATGGAGGGTCCTTTCCCACTGTTCGACAGTTTCTGGATCGACGGACTAAAGAAAGCGGCCAGCGTCCATTATAACGCCGAGGATGGCAGCACCCGCGTAACGGTTTTGGCCCAAACCGTTCAGGATCTGAATAACGGGGAGCATACGGCGGCGGCGGCTTTCCGCCGGGCGGACGCAAACGCGGACACTTACGCGGACTGGTACGCCGGCGGACTTGACGATAAATTGGATGTTGTGGCACAGAATTTCACTGTGAATCTGACGGCGCGCCCCACTGCCGCCGCTGATCCGGGCGGATCGGGCGGAGACGCGGGCGGATCGGGTGATGCTGGGGGTTCCGGCGGCGCCGGCGATACGGGGAACACCGGAGGTACGGGCGGATCCGGCGACACCGGTGACTCGGGCGGTACAGACGCGGGCAACACAGGCGATCCCAGCGGCACAGACGGAGCGGGCGGCGCCGGCAATTCCGCGAGTCCGACCAATCCCACGAGCCCGACGAATCCGCCGACACCAACGAATCCGGCCAATCCCACGAGCCCGACGAATCCGGCCAGTCCAACAGGTTCGGCAAACCCCACGAATTCGCCAAGTCCGACGAATCCGGCCAATCCCACGAATTCGCCGAATCCCACAAATTCGCCGACGCCAACGAATCCGCCAAGTCCGACGGCTCCGGCCAGTCCAACGAATCCCGCCAGTCCCACAAGTCCGCCGACGCCAACCAGTCCCGCCAATCCCACAAATTCACCGAATCCCAGCAATCCGGCAAATTCGCCGGATCCCGCCAATCCGACGAATCCGGCCAGTCCAACAAATCCGCCGAATCCGAACGATTCCAGCGACGCCGACAGCGCGGGCGATCCGGGTAATTCCGGCGAAACGGGCGGCTTAGGCGGCACAGGCGACTCCGGTAATTCCGGTAACTCCGGTAATTTCGGCGGGACGGGCGATCCCGGCGGCGTGGGTAATGCCGGCGGCGCGAACAACGCTGGCGACGCGAGCAATATCGGCAACACCGGCAATATTGGCGGCGCGGGCAATATTGAAAATATCGACAGACCGGCCGGTACAAGCAATACCGCTGTTTCAGCCGGCGCGGGCAACGTAAACAACCCAACCGGCGCGGGCGGAACCGACGGCGCCGACGTAGTTGTTACCGCCGCGAACAATACAGCCGCCGAAACCGGCGGCGGAACCACAGTCAGCGGCTTACCCGTGAACGAAAACGGACAGTTCTATTTCGCCATCGACGGCAGCGGCGCCCCGTTTGAAATACGGATAGACATACCCCTCGAAGAATTTGAAAACCTGTATTTTGACGGCGCCCTCTGGTCGGCGGGCGGCGACTACGCCCTCCGTTCCGGCAGCACCGTGCTGACGGTCACGGCGGAACGGCTGGAACGTTATGACGCGGGAGCGCATACCTTCAGCGCGGATTTCCGGTCCGAAACCGTGGAAATCGCGTTCGACCTTATAAAGAGCGCAGTCTTGCCGGAAGCATTGCCGGCGGTCCTCCCCGCCGGTGAAAAAAACAGCGTCCCGGCAGCGGTAATCGCGGCCGGGAGCCTAGTTGTTCTGTTTGCCGCTTGCGGCGCGGCCATGTTGAACGCGAAAGCGCGCAGAGCGGCAAAGTAGCGGCGAGTTTGTCTCTACCACAGCAAATGAACATCGTATTTCGGCGCGTTTTTATCGGCTGACAGAAAAGTCATATCCTCAACAGTCGCCGCAGCGATAAGCAGTCTGTCGAAGGGGTCGCGGTGATGATACGGTAATGTTTCGATTTGACGGATGTGGCGCGGTTCGAGAGCGAGCAACTCGAATCCGCTTGCGGCAACCTTGTCAAAGAACTCGGTGACGCCGCAAAGCGGTGCTTTTTCTCGGCCAAGGCTGTGCTTGATGGCAATCTCCCAAGCTGAAACAATGCTGACGAATATTTCGTTACCGCTATCCTCTATCGCCGCTTTCGCCTTTGCCGAGAGTTCGGGACTGCCTTCGAAATACCAAAACGCGGTATGCGTGTCAAGTAAGCACCGCATCACATATACTCTTTAAAGTCGTCAAGTGGTTCATCAAAGTCTTTTGGCAAAGAATACTTGCCTTTCCAAACGCCATAGTGTGAAGCGCGTTTGGCGGTAATATTTTCCTCTGTGTGTACTCCTACCACAAACGGCAAATTATTAGCTTTCACCGTTTGCCTGAGAAAAAGATTGACTGCCGTAGACAAATCCAATCCGATCGACTCAAAAATTTGTTGAGCCTGCGCCTTTATTGCCGCGTCTGTTCTGACGTTTATGTTAGCGGTTGCCATAGCGTCACCTCCTGTTATGTATGCTAGTATATCGCAAATTAATCACGTTGTCAACATATTTTGATTACGACACGTGATTCACAGTTTACACACAGTTTAGCATAAATATATAAAACGCAAATTAATTTGCGTTTTATATATTAAAAAAGCAAATCATATTGACATATACGGCATTTTATTATATAGTTCAGCCATCAGTTCTTAAAGGAGCGAAACGCGTGGAACGGATTTTGCTGAACGCGCTTTCCTTATGGAAAGACAATCCGAAGAAAAAACCGCTGATCGTCAAAGGGGTGCGGCAATGCGGCAAGACTTGGCTGCTGCGCGAGTTTGGCGAACGGTATTATCGTGATGTGGCTTATTTCAATTTCGAGGGCAACGACGCCCTGCAAGCCCGGTTCGACGGTGATTTGGACGTGAGGCGGATCATTGCCGAGTTGGGGATACTGCGGCAAAAACTCATTGCGCCGCAAACGACGCTGATTATTCTGGATGAAATTCAGTTTTGTAATCGCGCGCTCACCGCGCTCAAGTATTTCTGCGAGAACGCGCCGGAATACCACATTGTCAGCGCCGGATCCCTGCTGGGCGTCGCGTTGTCCAAGCCGCTTTCTTTCCCTGTGGGTAAAGTAGACTTTTTGACGCTGTATCCCATGAATTTTTATGAATTTTTGACGGCCAACGGAGAGCGGCTGCTGTGCGAGTATCTGGAAGAACTGCCTGCGGGCCGGCGAGTATCGGAACTGTTCGCCGACAAGTTGGAGGCTTATCTGCGCACGTATTATATCACCGGCGGTATGCCGGAAGCGGTGTCCGTATGGCTGGAAAGCCAGGATATCGAAAAATTGGAAGAGACCCAGCAAAAGATACTGGACAGTTATGAATTGGATTTTGCCAAGCACGCGCCTTCCAAAGATTTCCCGAAGCTCACGGCTATCTGGCGGTCCATCCCGGAACAGCTTGCCAAGGAAAACACCAAATTTATATTCAGTCAAGTCCGCAAAGGTTTGCGTGCCAAGGATCTGGAAGACGCGCTGGAATGGCTTCTGAACGCGGGACTGGCGTATAAGGCCGCTAAGATTGAAAAACCCTTCCTGCCGCTCTCCAGCTATGCCGATCAGTCCTGTTTCAAGCTGTATATGGCGGACGTGGGATTGCTTCGCAGGATGTCCCGTCTGCCTGCCGCCGCCCTGCTGGAAAAAAGCCATGTCTTCCGGGAGTTCAGGGGCGCGCTGACCGAAAACTACGTGCTGTGCGAGTTGGTCAGCCTGTATGACGGCGATACGCCGTTTTACTGGAAGTCGGGCAATTCGGCGGAAGTGGATTTTGTGATTCAAAACGGGATGGACATTGTTCCGATCGAGGTCAAAGCGGAACGCAATGAACGCGCCCGTTCCCTCGCCGAATATCGAAAAAAATATGAACCCCGGATATCGCTCACCGTTTCCATGAACAACGCCGGCAGAAACCACGCGCCGCTTTATTTGTTATGGAAACTCAAAAAACTGCTCGGCGCCGATCAGTTTTGATTATGACATATCAGCGGTCGTGGAATGTAAACATCCTGTATCGCATATGACGCTGGGATAATATAAGAATCACCCATGTGAAAAGGTTTCCATCGCGCGGCCTTTGTATAGCTGGTCCGCGAAATCGGATTCGCCGGGGATGCCGCAGGCGTCGGCGCGGCAGTGGGCGCAGTGCAGGAACTGTTGGATGTACGGGGCGGCGGCGGCGCGCGCCGCTTCGATTTGTTCGCAGGTGGGCGCGGGGGTGTCCGCGAATTCATACTGCGGGAGCAGCGGGATGATGTTGTGCTTGGACGCTCCGGCCTCCGATACGGCGCGGGCTATGTCCGCGATGTGACCGTCGTTGATTCCGGGGATCAGCACCGTGTTGACTTTCACTGTGATTCCCGCCGCCGCGGCTTCGCGTATGCCTGTCAATTGACTGCGGATGAGTATGGTTCCGGCTTCTTCGCCGCTGACGGCCTTCCCGCCGGTGAGGACGCGGGATACGATTCGGGCTGTGATCTCCGGATCCACCGCGTTCACTGTAACCGTCAGTGTCAGGACGCCCACGCCGCGCAGGGCCTCCGCCTTCCCCGGCAGGGCCAGGCCGTTGGTGCTGACGCATTTAATCAGCGTGGGGTAGGATTTGTGGACCAAATGGAAGGTTTCCATCGCGTGGGGCGACGCGAACGCGTCTCCCGGCCCGGCGATGCCTACCACCGAGAGATCCGGGCATAGCTCCAGCGCCTGCCGGACGGTCTCCACGGCATCTTTTGGGGCAAGGATTCCGGACGATACCCCCGGGCGGTTTTCCGTTGGATTGCAGCTTCTGACGCAGAACCGGCACTGTATGTTGCAGGCCGCGCTGACGGGCAGATGCAGCCGGGCCTTTCGCCTGTTCAGGTGATCGGAGAAGCAGGGATGGGAACGGATATCTGTGACGTTTGAATGGGCAGCCGCGGCATTCGAACGGATATCGCCGGCGTTAGAACGGCCGCCGGTGGTACTAGGGCGGGCGTCGGCGCCGGCGGCGTTTGCCCGTCTCCTTGTTTTTTTTAGAAAAGCCGCGTATCCGTCCAGCAGATCCGCCACAAGGCCGCCGCGCTCCACGACCAATATATTCCTCAGATTCAGTTCCCGCCGCGCGAAATTCCCGATCCGCATGGCGATCACCGTTTGGCAGTCCTCGATCAGTTTGAGGGTCTCCGCGAAGGAGACGGCGTTGTGACCGCCTCCTTCGCAGATGGGCGTGTTCTCACGTCTTTCGACGATTTGCCAGGTATAAGAATCCTCATCGACGTCCGCGATGACGAACTCCGGGCTGCGCCCGAAATGTACGGACACCATCGTGCCGAATTCCGCCGCTAACGCCACACGCATAATATTCACTCCTTTGATGTTTCGGCGAGTCCTTAACCCTTATATGGCCATAGCCTCGCCGCGCACGTCTCCGCTTTCGATGGCCAGGATCTGATCCGACCATTCCGCCGCCCAGGCGCGTAAATCCTGGAGGCTCAGGGGATTGGGCGTCTTGGACTCCGTATGGCCGCCGACGCGTTCGGCCAGCTGCCTGTAGACCTTCGCCTGAGCGGAATCCGGCTGCGCCTCAATGGTGGTTTTGCCGTTCAGCTCGCTTTGGGTCACCGTAATGGAACGCGGGATATACTGCATGACCTGAGTATCCGTGCGCGCCGCGAAATCGTCGATGATCGCCTTCTGATAAGTGGAATCCGGAGCCACCGAATTGGCGATGACGCCGCCCAGAAGCGCGCCGCCTGAGTTTGAGTATTTCTGGATGCCTTTGAACAGGTTGTTCGCGGCGTAAATCGCCATGAAATCCGAGGACGACACGGTGAACACGTGCTGGGCTATGCCCTCGCGGATGGGTACCGCGAAGCCGCCGCACACCACGTCCCCCAGTACGTCGTAAATCACATAGTCCAAATCCAGTTCCTCAAAGATTTTTTGCTGCTTCAAAAGCTGCACAGCCGTGATGATGCCCCGGCCCGCGCAGCCCACGCCCGGGGCGGGACCGCCCGCCTCCACGCAGTAGATGCCGTTATAGCCGGTAAAAATCGCCTCGTGGGCGTTGAACTTGCCCTTGTCGCGCAGCAGCTCCAGCACCGTCGGGATGTAACTGCCGTCCCGCAGGGTGTTGGTGGAGTCCGCCTTGGGGTCGCAGCCGAATTGCATCACCTTATAGCCCATATCCGATAGGGCGGCGCTCAGGTTGGACGTGGTGGTGGATTTGCCGATTCCTCCTTTGCCGTAGATCGCGATTTGCTTGATTTCTTTTGCCATGTGTTTATCCTCCGGTTCCTTTGTTTGATTTTAAACGGACATTTCCGCGGTTTTGTCCACGATGTAGTGGTCGTAGTCTTTTTGGTACCACTCGTCCGCATAGGGCAATTCAATGTTCCGGCTGAGGTTCTTCGAGTAATTCCGGTTGGCCAGGGTGCGGTCGATGCGCCGGGCCAGTTCGTAGGCGCCCTTATACCCGAAAAATGTGAAACGCTGTGAAAACAGGGCGATGGAAGGAACGCCCAGCTTATTCATCCAGATGCCCACCCCCGGATGGGAGATGGCGATGTCGGGCTCCAGTTTTTTCACCATATTGACCAATTCCGAACTCTGATTGGAGATCGCGGTGGGAACGTCGCCTAATTTATCCTCGATTTCCTGGAAGAGGGCATTCCCGTAGGTGTCATAATTGAAGTTCCGCATGCCCACCACCTTCATGCCGATTTCATCCGCCAGAAGCGCCGCCGTTCCCACGCGCATGTAGCCGCCGCCGATGATGACCTTCTTGCCTTTGACCCGCTCCTTGATGGGTTCGAGGGCCTCTTTCAGCTTCCGCTCTTCTTTGTCCAAAATCGCTTCCGCCTCTTTTTCGAGCCCGAAGAATTGGGCGATTTCCATGACGAACTGCTTGGTGGAGCTGCTGCCCACGGGAATGGTGGGCAATATATACGGCATGTCGAACCGCCGCTTCAGATATTCCAGGAAGTACAGATCATGCACATGGCACATGGCCACGTTCAGCGCGGCTTCCGTGATCATCCGCCAATCGTCCGGATGACTGAATTCGACAAAGAATCTCACGTTGAGCCCTATGGCCTCCAGCAGCCTGCGCATCTCCGCCTCGTCCTGTGCGCCGATGGAAACCGCGTTGTACAGATTGACCGTGTGATTCTTGCGGTATTTGTATTCCGCCACTTTCAGATCATAGTCCTTGTCGTTCTCATCGATGGGCGTATAATCCACGTAGGGGATCGGCTCGAAAGCAAATCCGGCGCGCTGTATGCCGTGATAAACCACATCATAAGCCGATGAAAAAACCCTCGCCTTGAATCCGGGACAGTGGAGGGGCACCAGGGGCGCGGTGACCTCCGAACGCAAATCGTCCAGCACGCCGTCTATGTCGTCCCCTATGATGGAGGGGGTGCATGTCATCAGCACGAAAATCGCGCTGGGGCGGAATCTCTTGTCGGCCTCCAGAATACACCGCCGCAGTTTGTCCTCACCGCCGTTGATGACCTCGGATTCGGAGAGATTCGTGCTGAACCAGCGCGCGTTGGACATCTGTTTGCCGCGCTGGGCGCCGTAAAGCCGGATCGTGAAGTCCATGGTGTGGCTCTGGGAACCGCAGCCGATGGGTCCGTGCATGATAACAACGGAATCTTTCACCGAGAAACCGATCAAGGTCGCCACGCCCATCTGACAGAAGGTGCTCTGCGCGAATGTGCGCTCGCAGTTGGCGAGGCAGCCCGCGCAGGCGTTGTCAACCATATCGTCGATATGGCCGCCGTAAGAATGCCCCGTGCGCCGGGTGATCTCCCTTTTTTCGGGAAATTTGGTATCAAAGTTGATCTCAAGGATCCGGGTGTCTCTGCCGGTTTTTTTATCGTTTGATTCTGTCATTTTTTTATCTCCCCGCTAACTGTGTGCCGATCAGGTCTTCCAGCAGATTCAATCCGCCGCGAAAACCCGCGTAGCCTTTTGAAATGATAATTCGGTTGATGATGGGATAGCTGACCGACAGGAAGTTTCCTTTCAAAACCTCCGCCAGCCGGCGTTCGATGGTGCTGCCCAGGACGAAGGCCGGCGATATGGTGGGATAGTATTCGTCGGCCAGGAACTGCGGCGTGTTCTGCTCAATGTATTGTTGGATCTTGAATGTGTCCGTCTCAAACACCAAATCGGGCCGCGTCTCAAATTCGATCTCGCCGAAGGCGCTCCGTATCGCCGCTTCCTGATCCTCATCCAGGTCGTCCGTGATAAAAATGTGCGTCGGTATCCATCCGATCTCGTTGTCCAAGTACCTCGCGTAAGGCAGCGCCTGGGTGGCGTTCGCGACGACGACGGCGTAATTCTGGAAATCCGTGTCGGCGATGACGTCCGTGGCCCGGTCTATGAAGCTGTAATAATTCTTGATTTCCGCGGCCAGCAATGGATCGACCACGTTTTTGCTGATCTCAAGCCTGTCGGCGATGAGCCGCGCGAAATTCTCCGTCGCCTTTGCGCCGATGGGCAGATCCGTCACAAGATAATCGATATCGTGGCTTTCTTTAATGGTCTTTGCGGCTTCCACGCCGTAAACCCGGGAAAGTATAATATTCAGCGAAGCCTCGCCGGCTTTCAGAAGGTTCTCCTGGGTTTGATCGCTGGTGACGAAGGTGTTGACCTCGATTCCCAATAAGTTCAAAATCCGCTTGAGTTCGGCCAAGTCGCCGCGGAAAAACGGGTCGTAGGCGGGAACCAGGCCGAGAAGGTTCACCGCTTTCAGGTTTTTTTTCGTTGAAATAGGGATATACTGCAAGAACAATTCTTCAATGAGACGACCGTATCCGTAATAGGAATTCCCTTTGAACCCGCCGGATTCCAAAAAAATCACCGGTTTGGGCAGCGGCCGCAGGGAATCGACGACGGCCTTGGCGTCGTCTCCGATGATGTCGGTCATACATGCCGTGGAAACAACGAATAGGTCGCCTTGCATCACCTCAAAAACGCCCTTGATCTCTTCGCGCAGTTTTTCCTCTCCGCCGAAGATGACCTCGGATTCGGAAATGTTTGTGCTTGGCATACCGCCGCTGCCGGCATAGCCGGTACCGTAGTACCCGCCCAGCAAGATGCCTTGGGCGAGGGAGCCTCCGCAGCCCTGCGCTCCGTGAATGATCGGCACCGTCCTGGGCAAAGCGCCTGTGGTGGCGAGCACGCCGCCCAGCATGCAGGAAAAACGGGGCCGCTCAATGGGTTTGTCACATATTGCCATAAAAGATCAGTCTCCTCTCGAACGGGATGGATTCCGGGACAAGCCCGGAATGACAGGATGATGGGGTGACGGGATGGAATGACGGGGCGAGTCTGGCCGCAGTCTGACCCGGAATGACGGAATGATGGAATGACGGGATGGATTTATTCCGGGAAGAGCGCGGTGGATAAATAGCGCTCCCCTGTATCCGGGAGAATCACCACGATGTTTTGCCCCGCGTATTCCTTCCGCGCGGCGATCTTCGTGGCCGCGAACAGCGCCGCGCCGGAAGAAATGCCCACCAGGAGCCCTTCGGAGCGCGCGGCCTCTCTGGAAACCTCGAAGGCTTCCTGGTTTTTCACTCGAAAAATTTCATCCACATATTTGCGGCGGAACACTTTGGGAATAAATCCGGCGCCGATCCCTTGAATCGCGTGGGAACCGGACGGTTCTCCCGACAGCACGGAAGAATCGTAGGGTTCGACGGCGACGACGTGAATGGCGGGATTGCCTTTTTTCAGCGCCTCCCCGACGCCGGTGACCGTTCCGCCTGTGCCGACGCCGGATATGAAAACGGCCAGGTTTCCGCCGGTGTCCTCCAGTATTTCGGCCGCCGTGGTGGTCCGATGGATGGCGGGATTCACCGGATTTTCAAATTGCTGCGGTATGAAGGAGTTTTTGATTCGCGCGCTCAGTTCCTCCGCTTTGCGGATCGCGCCTCTCATCCCGTCCGCGCCCGGGGTGAGAACCAGTTCGGCGCCCAGCGCTTTCAAAAGCCGCCTCCTTTCCAAGCTCATGGTCTCCGGCATGACGAGAATGATTTTGTATCCCTTGGCCGCCGCCACAAACGCGAGCCCGATTCCCGTATTGCCGCTGGTCGGCTCGATGATCGTCGTTTCGCTGTCGATCCGGCCTTGCTTCTCTCCGTCTTCGACCATGGCGAGGGCGATGCGGTCTTTCACACTGCCGAGGGGGTTGAAATACTCCAATTTCGCGAGGATTTCGCCGGACAGGTTTTTGCCTGCCGAATATCGGTTCAAATGTAAGAGTGGCGTTTTGCCGATCAATTCGGTCAAGCTTTCCGCGATTTTTGACATTCGGATTTCCCTTCCTTTCACATTTTGTTTCAGAGACTTGTGTGGTCTTAGGCGGTGTTCCTTAGGACTTGTTTAACGAGTCCTAAGCCGTTCCGGACTCGTCCCGCCAGCGGAAGCTGCGTTTTTCCACCGATTCCAGCACGAAGTTGATCGCGGTGCCGAATATGGCCATGACCACGATATAAGCGTACATTTCCGGGATTTTGAAGTTGGCCTGATAAAAGAACATGGCGTATCCGAGACCGCTGTTGGCGCCCATCATCTCCGCCGCGATGAGGATCAAAATGGAGAAGGTGGCGGACATGCGCACGCCGGTGAAGATGAACGGCAGGGCGGCCGGCAGTACCACGGAGCCAAACAGCCTGAGGGATCCCGTTCCCATAGCTCTGGCCGCTTTGACAAGCTGCGGGTCCACGCTTCTTACGCCGGCGATGGTATTCAGCAGCGTGGTCCACAGCGCGCCCCACATAATGACGATGATCTTGGACGTTTCCCCGATGCCGAAGAACATCACGAACACGGGGAGCAGCGCCAGCGTGGGCATGTTGCGGAAGACCTGCAATAATGGATTGACCAGATTCCCGAAGCCCTTGAACCAGCCGATGGCAAGCCCGAGGGGGATGGCCACCGCGAGGCCCAGAAGGAATCCGAAGAAGGAACGCGTCAGGCTGATCGCGATGTTTATCCATAATTTGCCGCCGGCGGCTTCCCGAACCAGCGCGAAAAAAACCCTGGATACGGGAGGGAAGAAGGCCGGCGTCGAGACCAACTCCAGGCGGGCGGCGAGTTCCCACAGGGCGGCGAATATAAAAATCGCGGCGGTGCTGGTGAAGATTTTTTTGAGCGCCGCGGCGGAAGCGCTTTGTTTGCCGGCCTGTTCAATGATAACGATATCTTTGTTTCTTTTCATCTTATCCTGCCTGTTGTTTGCTCGTATTAGGCGCCGCGGCGAATCCTTACAGCACTGCGGAGGGCGTGATTTCGTCCGCGAGGCTTCGGGGGGCGCCTTCCGGCCCGGAGCCGGTCTCCGGCGATTCTGTGTCATGCAGCAATTCCCATATCCGGTGTACGATGACGCCGTAATCGGCGGAGGCGCGCGCGTCGGCGTTAAACCGGGGGCGCGGCAGACGGATATCAACGATGTCTTTGATGCGCCCCGGGCGCGGTGTCATCACGACGACCCTGTCGGCCAGGAGTACCGCCTCCTCAATGCTGTGCGTGACGAAGATCACGGTTTTTTTTGTTTTGCCCCAGATCTTCAGAAGCTCATCCTGGAGGGTTTCTCTCGTCTGGGCGTCCACAGCGGCAAAGGGTTCGTCCATCAGAAGCACTTTAGGATCATAAGCCAGGGACCGGGCGATGGCGACCCGCTGCCGCATACCGCCCGACAGCTCGTTGGGATAGCGTTCCTCGAAGCCGTTCAGATCCACCAGGTCGATGTATGTCCGCGCGATCTCGGTTCGTTCTTTCTTGGGAATCCGCTTGACTTCAAGCCCGTACTCCACGTTGCGCAGCACGGTGCGCCATGGAAAAAGAGCGTAGCCCTGCATAATAAAGCCTCTGTCCAGATTCGGCCCGGCGACTTCGCGGCCGTCGATGGTGATGCTTCCGCCCTTGGATTTGGTCAGCCCCGCGATAATATCCAACAGTGTGGATTTGCCGCATCCCGAAGGCCCGACGATGGAGACGAAGGCGCCGTCTTCTATGGAAAGGCTGAAACTCTCCAGGGCGACAAACTCTTCAAGCTGTTTCTTCCCCGGATTTCTTATATAATAGACTTGCTTCAGATTGTTGAGGATAATCTTCGCGTTACCGGCGCTTCCCAAAGCCGCTTCCATCAATGTCATTACCTCCCGATTTCCGCGTCGGAGGCGGGCGGGTCGTTCGGCACGAATTGGTTGGTGTAACTCTCTTCGGGCGCAATGTCGCCAGGCGCCCAATAGCCCAATTCCTCGGACAGATCGAACCATAACTGTCCCCATTCCGGACGAATGTTTTTTTCCTGGCAATAGGAGTTGGAGCTGACCTCATCCGGTTCCAATCCCAGGTATTCCGCGCCTACCACCCTTGAATAGTCCGGGTTGGCTTCCATAAAAATCCTGGCCCGGTATGTGGCGTTGACGAAGCCCTGCACAATATCCGGATGTTCTTCGATAAAGGCGTCGCTGAACCCGCGCACAGCCAGGCCGCCTGCCGGCGTACCGACGACATCGTAGCTTTTGGCCGCCATGCGAACCCCTCCGGCCGCCAGGGCCACGCCGGCAAAGGGCGTATGAGAAGTTGTGGCGTCGATCTGTCCGTTGACGAGGGCCTGCTCAATCTGGCCGGCCTGGGGCATGACGACGTATTCCACCGATGCGGGATCGAGGCCTCTTTCGGATAAATACTTCGTGATAAATCCGTCAGTACAGACGGCCAGACCGCTAATCCCAACCTTCTTGCCGGCAAAGTCCTCGATGGATTGGATATCGCTGTCTTCCCGCACCAAGTATGTGATATGGGGATTGTCGGGATCATCCACGAATCCGGGCGCCACAGCCAACGGACTCAGTCCCGCCAGCCGGGCCATCGCCACCTCCGTCAGATGCCCCTGAGTAAAAACGTCGATATCGCCTTGCTCCAGCGCCTGAAACTGTGTGATGCCCTGACCCAGCGTGCCGATATAGTCGATTTGGATGCCCTCATCCTCGAAGAACCCCAGTTTGTCGGCGATGATGGTTTCACTGAAGGTGGTTTGGGTCACCGCGCGCAAGGTAAAAAGTTCACTGCCGCCGGTTCCGGCGCTGCCGGCGCCTGAATCGCCGTTCCCGTTCGCCGCCGCGGCGCCGGAACCCGAACCGCCGCAGCCCGCCGCCGCCAAAACAAACAGCAAGGTCACCGCAGCCGTTAATAATCTCTTTGGACGAATCATTGATTTAGAATATTTCATAATGAGCGACTCCTTTCATAAGGACTTGTTGAATGATTCCCAAGCCCTGTACAAATAGATACAGTAAAGCCGCCGGATTCAACAGTCGCCCATACCGCCCTTGCCGCACATCGCGAGATATTTCGACGTTCTCAACATAACCACGACCCCCAGTAAATTTATAATACATATAAAATTAGTATGATTTATTATAATACCGGCATTTTGATTTGTCAAGCGTCAAAATTGCGGGGCGTCGTTCTGTTCCGTGTCCATATATGGTGTTGACGATGCGATTTTTGACGTTTTCGGATGGTCTGGCCCGTCTTTGACGGACGCGAATTTCCGGGCTGTGAAAAAATCCTTGAAAAAAGCATTGACTTTTTATTTACATATGATATAGTATTATTATATAACATATCAAACATATATATAATATGGTTAAAACTGTACAGACGTTTTAATATAGGGAGGCGAGAAAATGCGCGATGATCAAAATAAAAGCGACCGATATGATTTTGACGCCGGACTTGATCGCCGCGGAACCAACTGCGTGAAATGGGATACCATTGAAGAAGGATATATTCCGATGTCTATCGCGGATATGGATTTTGGGACGCCGGCGCCGATTATAGAAGCGATCCGGCGCAGACTGGATCACCCCGCGTTCGGGTATGGCATCCGGAATACGGAGATGGTTGACGCGGTGATCGCGTGGTTTGGGCGTACATACGACTTTGAGCTGGACCGTTCCTGGATTGTTCCGCTGACCGGCATTTATTCCGCGCTCGCTTTCTTCTCCAGTCTGACGGACGGCGATGTGCTGACCGCGACGCCTAACTATCCGCCGATCCTCAGAGGGCCGGAACGTGTCGACCGCGCTTGCGTCTTTTCTCCTATGAAGAAGGCGGCGGAGACAAGGCTGGCGCGTTATGAGCTGGATTTCGAGGATCTTGAGCGTAAAGCCGCGGCGGATGTGGGCATGTATTCCATGTGCAGTCCGCATAATCCCATCGGCCGGGTGTATACAAAAGAAGAACTGGAACGTTTGAGCGATTTTGCGCGCAAGCGGAAACTGGTTGTTCTGTCAGATGAAATACATAACGAACTGATTTATGATCATCCGCATACGCCGTATTTGACGGTTGAGGGCGGGCTTGAATCCTCGGTGACGCTGATTTCCGCCGGGAAAACATGTAATATTCCCGGAATCCCCGCCGCGCTGGCCATTGTTCCGGACGAGGCGTTACGCGGGCGGGTCATCGCCGCCGCGTCCGGATTTGGCGGCGCCGGCGCGCTGAACACAGAGGCGCTG
This sequence comes from Peptococcaceae bacterium, assembly GCA_031264885.1. GTDB lineage: Bacteria > Bacillota > Peptococcia > DRI-13 > UBA5745 > JAISDM01. The sequence continues at coordinate 15,709 of JAISDM010000081.1, forward strand.
CGCGCGGCGTACGCGGAATGCGACGATTGGAAAAAGGCGCTTGTTTCCTATTTAAAAGAGAACCGAGATTATTTAGAAACCGAATTTCTGAGGCGCTTCCCAAAAATCCGGCTGACCCATACGGAAGGAACTTACTTGCAATGGGTGGATTTCAGCGGCTATGGCATTTCAAACGCCGCTCAATGGTTATTGGATCATCCAAAAATCGTGGCTCACGGCGGCAAAATGTTCGGCGGCGCGGAAAGCGAGGCGCGGATTAATTTTGGGTGTCCGCGTTCGCTCATTAAAGAAGCGCTGGACAGAATGGAGACGTCGCTGACGAGTTCTGAATTGAACGCGGTGTGAAAAAAGAAAAACCGGGAGGAGACTGACAATGAGCGCGACAGATCAGCGTAATACGGCGGAGTTCCAGACATATAAGACCGGCGTGGTCGTGCCGGGTATCTGCGGAATTTGCGCGTCCAGCTGCCCGGTGGATCTGACCATACAGAATCAGAAGATTGTGCGTGTGGAAGCGTCCAAAATACAGGGCGGAAGCGGGTATCTCTGCGCCAAAGGCGCGGCGGGGCGCGGCTATGTCTATCGCGAGGATCGGCTCAAGACTCCGCTGAGACGCGTTGGAGCGCGTGGCGGGAACGCCTTTGAGCCCATCACATGGGACGAGGCTTACGCTGAGATCGCGGCAAAAACAGGCGCCATAAAATCAGCTTACGGCCCGGACAGTGTGGCTTTTTACACGGGTTATTCCAAATGGTACCGGCCTTTGCTGCACCGGCTGGCGCACAGCTTTGGCACGCTCAATTACGGCACCGAGTCCTCTAGCTGTCACCAGGCGTCTGTCATGGCTAACCTGGTCAGCGCGGGCGTCTATTGCCGGCCGGATGTGGCGAACGCGGAGCTTTTGATCGCCTGGGGCGTAAATCCCTTCCACAGTGGGAATTTTTCCGGTGAGATGATGGAAATTCAGAAGGAAAAAGGGCTGCGCGTGCTGTGTGTGGATCCGCGGGTGACGCCGTATACGCAGCAGTACGCTGATATTCATCTGCGCCCGAAGCCTGGAACGGACGGCGCGCTGGCTCATTTTTTCGCGAAATATTTGATCCGCGCGAAAAAAACCGACGCTGAATTTATTGAGAGGTACGTTCACGGTTATCCGCAATACGCGGAATATGTCGAAGCTTTTGACATTGCTTCCGTGTCCCGCGTTACGGGCATATCCGAGAAGGAACTGCGGGCCGCCGCTCAGCTTATCGCCAGACACAGCCGGCGCTTTACGATACAGGTGAGCCAGGCCGCGATCACGCATCATATCAACGGGTTTCAATCCTATCGCGCGATCATCGCCTTATGCGCCATTACGGGAAATGTGGATCGGGAAGGCGGGCTGATTCCGATGGAGTATCCCGGGAAGGACGACCGGCTGAACAAGCCGCGCCTTTTAACAGAGGAATTTATTCAGCAAACCCGGCCCGATCACGCCAAACCGAAGATCGGTTCCGAGCGGTTCCCCCTTTGGTCGGAACTGATCGATGAATTTCAGGCGATGGATCTTTGGCGCAATATTTTGGAAGGAACACCCTATCCCATTAAGGCGGTCATCGCCTTTGGAATGAACGTTCACATGTTTCCGGGAAACGCCAAACTCTTTGAAGCCTTGAGCGCGTTGGACTTCTATGTGGATGTGGATATTTTTGACACGGATTCGGCAAAATACGCGGATATCATTCTGCCCGCGTGTTCTCCCTATGAGCGCACCGAGCTTATCGGCGCCATGGGCGGCGGCATACGTTATTCCCAGCCCGCGATTCCTCCGCTGTACGAATCCCGTTCGGACGCGGACATCATCAGTCAGTTGGCGGCGGCGTTCGATTTGGACGATCCTTTGCTGAGAAGAGGCTATGACGCTTGCAGCCGTTCTATGCTGCGGGAAATCGGACTTACAATGGACGATTTGAAGGAATCTCCCGCCGCGCGGCGGATTCCGGGTAAACTGCCATATTTCACGGGTCATTGCCTGCGGAACGGGTTTGATACGCCGACCGGCAAGTACGAGTTGTATTCGGAACGTATCGCGAAATATCAGGATCGGTATCCGTATGATCCGCTGCCGGTATTTGTGCCGCCGATTGAGGCGGAGGACGAAGGGGATGAACGGTTTCCGCTGACGCTGACAGTGGGCGGCAGGCTGCCTCACGCGTTCCACTCCCGTTTCCACAATGTACGCTGGGCAAGAGCGCTGCGACCGGACGCAGCCGCGGATATTCATCCGGGCGACGCCGGAAGAATGGGGATCCAACAGGGCGATTCTATCGCCATAGCCACAGCAAACGGGGAGATTACCGCCAAAGCCAATCTGACATGGATGGTTCCGGAAGGGTCTGTCTTTATGTTCCAGGGTTATGTGGAGGCGGACGCCAACGCGATTCTGGGAGCGGAACATCTGGATCCTTATTCCGGATTCCCGGGATACCGTTCCAACAAGTGCGCGGTCAGAAAGATAAACGCCGTGGCGCCGGTCAAAATTACAAAGGCCGCGAAACCGGTCAAGTTGGCCAAAGCGGCCGGAATCGCAAAGGAGCCGCGAAAGGAATTGGAGGTGAGCGTCCGAAAATGAGTGAAAGAGTCATAGCGTTTAATTTTCATCCTGAATTGTGCGTTGGCTGCGGGCGATGTATCACCACTTGTCTGGATGTCAATGATATTGACCTGGACAAGTTTTTGCCGCTTCGAACATTGACTGTCAAGGAGTCCATACGTGACGGCGGTAAGATCCGGATTGAATACTACACCGCGGCGTGTATGCACTGTGAAGATATGCCCTGTGCCAAAGCGTGCCCTCAAGGCTGTTACCGAAAAGACGCGCGGACGGGACTTGTGATTCTTGATAATTCGGAATGCGCCGGATGCGGCAAATGCGCCGCCGTCTGCCCTTTTTCCGCCATTAAGTTTTGTGAGCGCAAGGCGGTCAAGTGTACGGGCTGTATTGACCGGGTGCGGGAGAACTTACTCCCGGCTTGTGTCGCGTGCTGCTCCAGAAAGGCCATTACCGTGGACGAACGGAATCTGGTACTGCGGAAAGGCCGCAGACAATTGAAACAGGCTTTAAGAGCCAGGGCTTAGGAGAACAAGAAAAAACCAGGAAGGATTTGTAAATATGAAAAAAATATTTTATAATAGGAAATCATTATCATTAACGCTTATAACCTTTTTATTTTTCAGCCTTGCGGCTGCTTGCGGCGGAAGAGCCGCAGAACCGGCGGATTCTCAGGGAAGTACGGCGGCGTCGGGCGAACCGGCGTCCGGCATAGACGAAGTTTCGGATAATGAAGAAGTGGTTTTGAATGTAAACGTAACGGCAGAACCCACCAGCTTTGACCCGAACGCGGGTATCGGAGACACGCTGATGTTTACGAACGGGCATTTATATGAAGCGGTGACACGCCTTGATGATAACGATAATCCCGTCCCCGGCATGGCTCTGGACTGGACGGTTTCCGACGACGGACTGACCTATGAGTTCACCATTCGCGGCGACAACGGCTGGTCGAATGGGGCTAAAGCGACAGCCGCCGACTTTGAGTATGGCATAAAGCGTATTTTATCTCATCAGATCGGCGAAAATTGGGCGTTCCTTGTTTTTGATATTAAGAACGCGGCGGCCGCTTTTTCGGGTGATGTCCCTCTTGACGAAGTGGGGATTAAAGCCGACGGAAACAAGCTGACAATCACACTTGAGCATCCCGAAGCGTATTTCCCGAGATTATTGACATTCGCGCCTTATTTCGGCGTGAATCAGGAGTTTGTGGAAAGCACAAATGGCAGATACGGAACGGAGGCGGCGTTAACCATTTCCAGCGGTCCGTATTATGTTGATTCCTGGGAGCATGATAATCTGATCGTTCTCCGCAAAAATCCCTATTATTGGAACAAGGACAACATCAAAATCGATAAAATTAATATCTATGTCATCGGCGACGAAAATACGGCAATTAATCTGTTCCAGACAGGCGAGCTGGACATCATTGATTTTTCAGGCGAGAAAAAAAATATAGTCGAGGCTAACGGCGGCAATGTTCAGACTTATCAGAACGGCAGAAGCGTGTACTTGCAGGCTAATTTAAGAAACGCTGTAAGCGGCAACAAGAAAATACGTCAGGCGATTTCCTCCGCGATTGACCGCGAGTTGTTCGTGACGGGCGTTTTGAAAGACGCGTCATCGCCCGCGGAAGGCTTGGTTGCCGGAGGGATCGCGTCAGGCGTGCCAAGCAGAACGTTCCGCGATTTGACAGGCAAGACGCTCGTATATGATTATGACCCTGACAGGGCTCAGGCGTTATTCGGCGAAGGATTGGCGGAGCTGGGAATAACCGCGGCGGACATTGAGTTAAGATTGATCTCCCGCAATTCGGAACCTTATATGAAGGCGACGGCCGCTTTACAGGAAATGCTTCAGAATACCTTCGGCATTAAAATAAACGCCGAATCGCTGGAATCGACCTCTTACACAGCGACGAGAAGCGACATGAATTATGATTTCTGTCTCGTGAGCTGGGGCGCGGATTGGGATGATCCTACGACATTCCTGTATGAAGGCGTTTTAGGCGATTATGTTAACCCGCAATATGCCGACAGTTCCGCTTATTTAAAAGCGCTTCACGATGCGGAAACGATCCGCGATCCGCTGGAGCGGGCCGAATCTCTCGCCGACGCGGAAAGAGCGATACTCGAGGATACCCCTTTGATTCCGATTTGGTCGGAAGCGAGATTCTACGCCGTCGCGGACAAAGTGAGAGGTACACACAGAAGGGCAATCGTACCATATCTTGATATTGTGAAAGCGGAAATAGTCAAATGATGCTCAATTATGTCATAAGGCGTGTGGGGATTTCTCTGCTCACAATTTTTGTCATAATAACTGTGACGTTTTTCCTGATGTACATGCTGCCCGGCACGCCCTTCCTCGGCGACAGACCCTTGCCGGAGGCCGTAGTCGCCGCAGCGAACGCGAAATATGGTTTGGATAAGCCGATCGCGGAGCGTTACATCATATATTTGTCCAATATAATCCACGGGGATTTCGGAACCTCAACCGTATACACAAACAGGGATGTGACAAGCATTATCAAGACCGCTTTCCCCGTTTCCGCGAGTCTCGGAATACGCGCGTTAATTTTCGGAGTGACCGGAGGAATACTCTTAGGTATATACAGCGCGCTTCACCATAATAAATTAGGGGACAGCGTATCTACAGTAGTCGCCATTATCGGCGTATCAATACCGAGCTTTATTTTGGGGACGATGCTGCAATACGCTCTGGGCGTAAAAGTCAGCGGTCTTTTTAAAGATATTTTCAACACTGATTACCAGCTTTTTCCCTTAGCGCGGTGGGAAAGTTTCCGCTACACGCTCATTCCTACCTTTGTGTTGGGTTTGGGTTCGCTGGCGGGCGTCATGCGAATGATGCGTTCCTCCATGCTGGAGGTCGTAAATCAGGATTATATTAAAACAGCGAAGTCCAAAGGGCTGGGCGGAACCGCGATCACATGGCGGCATATGGCGCGCAACGCGATCATGCCCGTATACACTGTCGTCGGTACGATGACGGGTGTGATACTAACCGGCTCTTTTGTTATCGAAAACATTTTTAGTATTCCCGGACTCGGCAAGTATTTTGTCAATAGCGTCAGTTCCCGGGATTACCCGATGACAATAGGGCTTACCCTGTTTTTCGCGATTTTCATAGTTTTCGTCAATATGTTCATCGACTTGGGCTACGGTCTGATCGACCCCCGGATTCGCATAGCAAAGGGAGAAAAATAATATGGCGGATTTTACCCCTATCCCGAAAAATATTGAAGAGTCCAACCGGTCCGTGAGAGTGTTCGTCAGCTATGGCAAAGACGCGTGGAATCGTCTGAAAAAAAATAAGGTCGCCGTCGCGTCTCTCGTGTTTATTATTTTTGTAATATTGTTCGGTTTCGCGGGTTCGGTTTTTTTCCCGAATTACACCAAACAAAATTTATTGAACACCTTCGCGCCTCCGGGTTCTCCCGGCGCGCCTTTAGGTACCGATGAGCTCGGGCGCGACCTTCTGTCGCGGCTCGTGAGAGGAACCAAAATATCCATTTCCATAGGGCTTACTGTGGCTACGATCAATATTATTATCGGTTCGGTATACGGCGGGATTGCCGGTTATTTTGGCGGGGCGGCCGACATGATCATGATGCGTATTGTCGATATCGTTATATCCATACCTGAAATGATTATTTTAATTTTATTGCTTACCATAATTTCAAAAGGGATGCCGACACTTATTTTAGCGTTATGTCTTACGGGTTGGACAGGAACGGCGAGGTTGGTGCGGGGTCAGGTACTCCAACTGCGGGAGCAGGAATATATACTGTCGGCGCGAGTGCTGGGCGCGGGTAAATTCTTTATTATTTTAAGACATCTGCTTCCGAACGCGATAGATCCCATAATCGTGCGTTTCGCGATGAGTATCCCGGGCGTGATTTTTGCCGAGGCGTTCTTGAGTTATATTGGTCTTGGCGTATCGATACCCGACGCGAGCTGGGGAAATTTGGCTCAGGTCGGCTCGAATCAATTCCCGAATTATTTATGGCTGTTTTTCATGCCCGCGACACTGTTCAGTTTAACGATGCTCGCTTTTAATCTTTTGGGCGACGGTCTGCGCGACGCGCTTGACCCTAAGCAGAGGTGGTAACACGATGGGCGATCATATGCTCGAAATTAAAGATTTACGCGTCTCCTTCCATACATATGCCGGGGAGGTTCAAGCTCTCGGCGGCATAAATTTCACCGTTGGGCAAAGTGAGATTCTTGCCGTCGTCGGTGAGTCAGGCTGCGGAAAATCCGTGACCGCTCAAAGTATTTTGCGGCTGCACAATAAAGATACCATTGATTATAAACAAGGGGAAATCCTGTACAAGGGCCGTGATCTTCTCGCCCTTTCCGAAAAAGAGATGCAAAAAATACGCGGACGGGAAATAAGCATGATTTTTCAGGATCCTATGACTTCGCTTAACCCGACGCTGACAATCGGCAAACAGATCACGGAAGCAATTTTGAAACATAGCGATAAAGAAGGAAATTCAACGAACCAAAGAGAAGCAAATAAACAAGCTGCCGGGTTAATCCGTTCCGTCGGTATAGCGAACCCAGATTTGCGGTTAAAACAATATCCCCATGAATTGTCGGGAGGTATGCGTCAGCGAATCATGATCGCTATAGCTATGTCATGCTCACCTGAAATTTTAATCGCCGACGAGCCGACTACGGCTCTTGACGTGACGGTGCAGGCGCAGATTTTGGATTTGATGAAAGCATTGCAGATAAAAAGCGGCGCGTCCATTGTCATTATTACGCATAACATGGGTGTCGTCGCTAATATCGCCCAAAAGGTGATCATAATGTATGGCGGCGTTGTTGTTGAAAAAGGAACGTCGGGGGACATTTTCTACCGCCCGAAGCACCCATATACATGGGGATTGTTAAAGTCTATTTTCCGGCTAAACAAGGACAAAAACGAACCGCTTATTCCGATTGACGGGATACCGCCCGATTTGCTCGCGCCGCCAAAGGGATGCCCGTTCGCGCCGCGGTGCGATTACGCGATGAAAGTTTGCCGCGAACAAATGCCCCGGGAATATAGTTTCGGATCGGCTCATACTTGCGACTGCTGGTTATCCGACGAGAATTGTCCGCTTGAGGTAAAGGATTGGAGGAATGGTGATGTCAAATATAAACAGTAATACGGACGTTAACCATTCCAACCCGCTGCTTGAAGTCCGCAGCTTAAAAAAGTATTTCAAGGTCGGCAGACGCCAATTCCTTAAAGCTGTCGACGGTATTACATTTCATATTTATCAGGGCGAAACGTTCGGGCTTGTCGGCGAGTCAGGCTGCGGAAAAAGCACAACCGGCCGCGCTATCGCGAGGCTTTACAGTTTAACCGGCGGTGAAATTCTTTATGACGGCATGGATATAAGCAAATTTAAGGGCAAGGCGGCGACGCGATACGCGTTCGACGTACAGATGGTTTTTCAAGACCCTTACGCGTCGCTTGATCCGCGTATGACGGTTGAAAGTATTGTCGCGGAGGGGATGAAGATTCACCGCATGTATAACAGCGAACAAACCCGCGCTAAAGTTTATGAGCTTTTGGAAAAAGTCGGGTTAAACAAGGAACACGCCGCGCGCTTTCCCCATGAGTTCTCCGGCGGGCAGCGCCAGCGTATCGGGATTGCGCGGGCTTTAGCGGTTAATCCGAAATTTTTGGTTTGTGACGAGCCCGTTTCCGCTCTCGATGTTTCGATACAAGCGCAGATTATTAATCTTTTGCGCGATTTACAAAGGGAATTTAATCTTACTTATCTGTTTATCGCGCATGATTTGTCGCTTGTCAAGTATCTTTCCGACAGAATCGGCGTGATGTACCTTGGCTCGCTCCTGGAAGTCGCGCCGGCGGAGGAATTGTATAAAAACCCGCTTCATCCATATACCCGCGCTCTTCTTTCGGCGATTCCTGTTCCCGATCCGGCTGAAGAGAGCGAACGAACACGTATTTTGTTACAAGGTGATGTACAAAGCCCGATAAACACACCTGAGCAATGTAAATTTTACTCCCGATGCAAATACGCCGAAGCCCGCTGCCGTGAACGCATTCCGCCGCTTGTGGAAACGACTGAAGGACATTGGATCGCGTGCGCTTTGAATAAAGAATTAAATACGGACGCTTACGCAATATAAAGTGTCCTGACGGAAAGGCGGATAAATTATGTCTGTTGTGTATTCTTTTGAAATTGAATCTCCGTTTGACACACTGATTGTCGATGTGCGCGAAGATGGAACGGTTAGCGCGAAATGCCCCGATATTCAAAAAATCTTCGCGAGCCTTAACGAGAACGAAAAAGAAAATCAGTCGTTCGGAACCCGGGTTTTTGGAATCACATTTAACGGGCAGAGTTATGACAAAATCGTTTTTGTACGCAGATCGGACAAACTGACACCGCGAAAGGTTCGCCAGCGGTATGGCGCGGCAGCCAAACTCACCGGCAATCTCCACGGGGAAAACGCCGTATATATTCCCGACGAAACGACGCCGAAAGAATGGTTCACGACGATTACGGAAGGCTTTTTGCTCGGGCAGTATAAATTCGGCAAATACGCGAAAAAGCCGCCGAAAGCGCCGGCAAAAATCGTTATAGCATTCGCGGAAAATATCCGCGCGGAAATTGAAGAAGGCAATTGGCTCGCGGAAGCGGCATATTTGGCGCGGGATTTATCTTTCGAGCCGGCGAATGTGGCGACGCCTGAGGAAATAGCCCGTCAGGCCGAATCCATCGCGGAAATTCCAGGCGTAAAAGCAGAAGTTTTTGGCAAAAATGAAATACAAGCTTTAAGGCTCGGCGCGTTTCTCGCCGTTTCGCGGGGGAGCGCGCGGGAACCAAAATTAATTACAATTGATTATGACGGCGCGCCGCAAAGCGCGGAACGGCTCGCGCTTATCGGGAAAGGCATTTGTTTTGATTCGGGCGGTTACTGCATAAAACAATATGAAGGTATCACGTCGATGAAAAGCGATATGGAAGGAGCGGCAGTCGTACTCGGTGCTGTTTCCGCGATTGCGAAGGCTAAACTCAAGTTTAACATTACTGTTATCGTCGCCGCTTGTGAAAATTTGATTTCGGGCGAAGCGGTTTTACCCGGCGATATCATTGAATCACGCAGCGGAACGCAAATAGAGATTGTGAACACCGACGCGGAAGGACGGCTTACGCTTGCCGACGCTTTAACTTACGCGATAGAAGAAAAAAAAGCGACGCGTCTTTTGGACATAGCTACTCTGACAGGAGCCTGCGCAATGGCGTTAGGCAGTCAATATATCGGGACATTCTCAAGTGACGAGGATTTTTATAAACTTATTGAGGAAAGTTCCCGCCTTTCGGGAGAAGATATTTGGCGTCTTCCTTTATCGGAGGAATATAAAATACTGAACCGCTCGGAAGTCGCTCATATTAAAAATGTTGGCGAGCGCGCCGCCGGCGCGATAAGCGCGGCGCTGTTCCTTCAGGAATTTACAGGCGGCTTGCCGTGGATACATCTTGATATAGCAGGCGCGTCGAGAAGCGGCAAAGACAAGGAAATTTTTGCCGTCGGCCCCACCGGCGCCGGTACGGCGCTGCTTTATAATTTAGTTAAAAATTTGGCTGAGGAGGGAACCTCGAAGTGAGCAACACCCGAATCCAAAATGTCATGGATAACCTGCAAAAAATGGGCTTGACGCAACTATTGATTTCCGACATGACCGCTATTTATTATTTAACGGGACAGCGGTTTTTCCCCGGGGAACGTCTTGTCCTCCTGCATATCAGCACAGGCGGAAACACACTGTATTTGAACGAACTCAGTCAGGAAACGGAACCGATAAAAGATGTGGAAACCATTCGTTTTTCGCTTGGCGACGACGGTCTCTCCCGCGTAATAAAGGGAATCGGGAAGGGTGCTCTCGGCGTGGATAAAAATCTGCCTGCCCGGTATCTTATTCCCTTACTTCACGAAAGCGGCGCCGGCGACGTCATTGTCGCGTCCGAGGCGGTCGATCGGGCGCGGGCCCGAAAAGACATTCAGGAACAGGCGTACATGGCCGAAAGTTCCGAAATTAACGACCGCGCTATGGAACAGTTTGAAAAACTTATTCAGGAAGGCGTTACGGAACGGGGCGTTCAAGAACAGATGCGCGGGATTTATAAAGAATTAGGCGCGGACGATATAGGATTTGGCTTCTCCGCCTTTGGAGCGAACGCCGCGGAACCGCATCACGCGAGCGACGATACGGTTCTCAAAGAAGGTGACTGCGTCGTCCTTGATGTGGGGTGTATCAAGTATGGATATTTTTCAGATATGACGCGGACTTTTTTCTATAAAAGCGTATCGGGCCGGCATCGCGAAATTTACGAAATTGTCAAGCTGGCAAACGAAACGGCCCAAAAAATCGTTCGCCCAGGAGTGCGTTTTTCCGATATAGACAGGACGGCGCGGGATATAATCGCGGCGGCGGGTTACGGCGAATATTTTATTCACCGGCTCGGCCATTCCATCGGATTGCAAATGCATGAATACGGTGATGTTTCGGCTTATAACGATGATCTCGTCGAGGAAGGCATGATTTTTTCCATTGAGCCGGGCATTTATCTGCCGGGGGATTTCGGCGTGAGGATAGAGGATTTGGTCTTGGCGACAGAGAACGGGGTTCGTTCGCTGAATGGGTATTCGAAAGAATTGAAAGTGATTGATTGACGATGCGGTTTTTGTCGTTCCCGGACGGTTTCGGGCGGCAGGATGCCGCCCCTACGGTAGTATGAATGATGCGTCTGTGTGGGACGGCGTTCTGTCACCGGGCTATGGATGACGCGTCTGTGTGGGACGGCGTTCTGCCGCGGATGACGCGTCCGTCCGTAGGGGCGGCATTCTGCCGCCCGGTTTTGACAGACGCGGCGGCAGAAGATTGACGGCTGCGCGTTATTGTGGCATACTCTTTTTAGGGGTCATAAGGAGGGTTGAGGATGGACAATGAGATTATCATGGGAGAGACTTTGACTGTGGATGAATTTTTGAGGATTCAAGAGTGCGCGGACTTGCATATTGAGTATGATGAGGGGTTGGTGTATACTGTGGTACCTGTGCTCGGAGATCACGCGGATGTTCATTCGAATTTGATGTTTCTGTTCAGATTGACCGTCGGAGACCGTGGATTTAAGATTGCGTCCGAGCCCTATGGATTGAAAATAGGGGACAGTAAATATCTGCTTCCGGATATTCAGGTCATAGAAGATACGGGAGCGCTGCCTGATCTGTATTTTGACGGGACGCCCAGGATTGTGGCCGAGATACTGTCGCCGTCTACCGCGAGGAGGGATCTAAGGGATAAGCGGAACAGTTATTTGGCGTTGGGCGTGCCTGAATACTGGGTCGTGGATCCCAGGAAGAGAATTCTGGACATTCATTTATTGCAAGAGGGCAAGTATACCGTTCACAGGTTTATGGAAAGCGACGTGATTGATTGCGGCTTGATCGGCGCGTTCGATATTCTTACAAATTATATATATACGGGTATAAAAGTAAAATGGGGTCTGGCGGACGACTGACGCGGCGAATCAAATTTGGTTATTGCAATCGCCTCCATCATTTGATAAAATGATTTGGTAATTAACCGATAGGAGGTGGAGCTTTTGTCCTTCAAATGTGATATTTGCGGAAAAGGGAAATCGGTGGGCATGCAGGTCAGCCATTCTCATATTCGAACCAAGAAGGTCTGGAAGCCTAATTTGCAGCCTGTTCACGCAATCGTCAACGGTACTCCCGTGAAGCTTCGTGTTTGTACCAGGTGTCTCCGTTCCGGCAAGGTTCAAAGGGCGGTATAGCAAGATGAGAATCAGGACAGAGATATGAGGAACTCATGTCTCTGTTTTGGTTTTATACTCGCGAGTATGACGGGATTGGGGACGGAACCGTGGATCAATGGACGGAAGAAAGTGTAATCCGGGGCTTGAACACGCGGAAAATAGGGGTGAAATGTCTGGTTCTGGAGGAGACCGGCTCTACCAATGACCAGGCCCGGCGCCTGGCTGAGGCGGGGGCGGAGGAAGGCACGGTGGTTCTGGCGGAGAGACAGCTTCAGGGCAGGGGACGGCTGGGGCGGCGGTGGGCCTCCCCCCAAGGGTCGGGGCTGTGGTTTTCCGTGATTCTGCGACCTGAAATTCGGCCTGAAGAAGCCGCGGGGGTCGTGTTTTTGTCGGCGGCGGCCGTTTGCGGCGCTCTGAAAGAGTTCACAAAACTTCCTTGCTTTTTGAAATGGCCTAATGATATATTATTGGAAGGCAAAAAGATATGCGGCATTCTGGCCGAGATGAACGGAACCTCTGAGAGGATCAACCATATTGTTGTGGGTGTTGGGATCAATGTGAACCAACGGCAGCCGGATTTCCCGGAGGAGCTTCGCGGGAAGGCCGGATCTTTGGCTATGGCGTCGGGTGTGGAATGGGATCGGATCGCCTTGCTGCGGGAGGTTCTGAGGTCCCTGGACAGAGAATATGAGGACTTCCTGAAATTTGGATTTGCCTGCGCGCTGAGCCGCTGGAGATCCCTGTGCGGGATGTTTGGGCAACAGGTGCGGATCGACTGTCAGGGAACCGTTGTCTCGGGAACCGCGCTGGATGTGGACGGTCAGGGGCGCCTGCTGGTGGAGACGCCCAACGGTGTGGAGCGGATCAGCGCCGGGGATGTATCGCTCGTAAAAGAGGCGTGATATAAGAGCCGCGATGCGTAATTCGGAGATTCGCGCCTGTCAGGGACGGGCGGCAGAATGCCGCCCCTACGGAAATATGCAGAATGCCGCCCCTACCCCATCCGGGTCGGGACACGGGTTCAGCCGGCGCGTATTCCGCCGCGCATCACGTGCCCGCCCCTACGGAAATATGCCGCCCCTGCGGAAATATAATGAGAGGATTGAAATCATGGGGGAAATCTCAAAAATTGAGATGTTGAAACAGAAGACTCAGAGGATTCAGATGGGCGGCGGCCAAGGCGCCGCCGACAGACAGCGCGCGCAAGGCAAAATGACGGCCCGGGAACGGGTGGCGAAGCTGCTGGATCCTTTGTCGTTTACGGAGTTGGATCAGTTTGTGGCGCACCGCTGCGACCGTTTTGACATGGCGGGCAAGGAGGCGCCCGGGGAAGGGGTCGTCACGGGATATGGAACCGTCGGGGGCCGTTTGGTGTTTGTTTACGCGCAGGATTTCACGGTGATCGGCGGTTCATTAGGCGAGATGCACGCCGCCAAAATCGTAAAGGTGCAGCAGATGGCTTTGAAGGCGGGCGCGCCGGTGATCGGGCTGAATGATTCCGGGGGCGCCAGAATCCAGGAGGGCGTGGACGCCTTATCCGGTTATGGCAAGATTTTTTTCAACAACACCGTCGCTTCGGGGGTCATACCGCAGATTTCGGCGATTATGGGACCCAGCGCCGGCGGCGCGGTGTATTCGCCGGGGATCACCGATTTTATTTTTATGGTTCAAAACACATCGCGGATGTTTATCACCGGGCCCCAGGTCATCAAGGAAGCCACCGGGGAGGAAGTGACGCCGGAGGCGCTGGGGGGTTCCGGCGCTCATTGCGCCAGAAGCGGGGTGGCGCATTTCGAGGCTCGGAACGATATGGACTGTCTGGATAAAATCAGGGAACTGCTGAGCTACCTGCCGTCCAATAATATGGAGGATCCCCCCGCGGCCGTCTGTACGGACGACAGGGCCCGGATGGATGAGGCGCTGAATACGCTTGTTCCAAATAACCCGAACAGTTCTTATGATATGCTGGAGATCATCCGGCGCGTGGCCGACGGGGGTGTTTTTTTTCAGGTACACGCTTTGTTCGCGAAAAATATACTGACGGGATTCATTCGCCTGGGGGGAAGATCGGTGGGCGTGGTGGCCAATCAGCCGAAGCACCTGGCCGGGTGCATGGATATCGATGCCTCGGATAAGGCGGCCCGGTTTATCCGTTTCTGCGACGCCTTCAACATACCCTTGCTGACACTGGTGGATGTGCCGGGGTTTTTGCCGGGAACTCATCAGGAATACGGGGGGATCATCCGTCATGGGGCGAAGGTGCTGTACGCCTTCTCGGAGGCGACGGTGCCCAAGGTGACCGTGGAGATCCGGAAGGCTTACGGAGGCGCTTATATTGCCATGTGCTGCAAGGAATTGGGCGCGGATCAGGTTATGGCCTGGCCTGGCGCGGAGATTGCGGTGATGGGGGCGGAGGGCGCTTCTAAGATTATCTTCCGGAAAGAGATTGAGGCGTCGGAGGATCCGGACAAGACCCGGGAAGCGCTGGTGGCGGATTATCATAGCCGTTTCGCCACGCCTTACGCGGCGGCTGAACGGGGTTATGTGGATATGGTGGTGGAACCTAAGGAAACCAGGCCGAGGCTCATCAACGCTTTTGAGATGCTGGCCGGCAAACGGGAGACGCGGCCCGCGAAGAAACACGGCAATATGCCGGTGTAGAGGGAGGAACAGCCATGATTGCCGCGCAAGCGAGGGAGGAAAACGTCATGACGGATTATCAGTTCAAGCAGGTGATCGTTATGATTTATCGAATCTTAGAGGCAAATGTTCAGGCTGGGAAAAGCCCGGAAGAATTACTGAAAGTCGTTGCTCAGCTCTTAAAAGAGCCGAAGTTTGAGGAGACGGACTAAAAAGGGCCGATGCGTAAGGGGGAAATGAACGTGGTCGATGTGTTGGGGGTAGGCGGAACTCTGCAGTATGGATTCCAGGTGGCGGTGATCGGCATGGTCGTCGTGTTTGTCGGGCTGATTATTTTGATCGCGATGATCTATGTGATGGGCGCGGTATTGAAGTTGTTCGCCTCCGGCGATCAAGACGGGGAGACGGGCAGGGAGACGGAGCCGGCCGCCGCGGATCAGGAGCCCGGCCGGGATCCGGACGAATTGGTGGCTGTGATCGCCGCCGCGGTGGCGGCGTCGGGACCCGAGAGCGAGGATGAGACCGTGGCGGCCATCGCGGCGGTGCTGGCCGTGCTGGAGCAGGAGGGGCAGTCCCAGGTTCCCGTGATGTCCCGCGCGGGCGGCGACGCGTCTTCCGCGTGGAGCGTGATAGGCCGTATTGAAACCCAAGGGATTCGTTCATAAAAAAAACCAATAAAAAAAGGAGCGTATGAAAATGAGAAAATTTCAGGTAACCGTTAATGGGAAGCTTTATGACGTAGGCGTTTTGGAGGTAGGCGAAACGGCGCCCGCACAGATAGTGGTCCCGGCGCCCGCCCAGGCGGCTCCGGCCCCGGCGCCCGCGCCGCAGGCAGCGGCTGCTCCCGCTCCCGCGCAGCAGACCGCGTCCGCCGCGCCTATTGACGCCAAAGAGGTCATCAGCGCCCCTATGCCCGGCAAGATCCTTTCCATCAAGGTGAAGGTGGGCCAGACGGTGAAATCGGGGGATTTGATATTGATTCTGGAAGCGATGAAGATGGAAAACGAGATCTTTTGCGGAGAAAGCGGAGTCGTTAAAGAAATCAGGATCAAGGAAAGCGATTCGGTGAATCCGGGAGATGTGCTGGTGGCCATCGGCTGATAAGAGAGGAAGTCGTTTATGGATATCAATTTTGTCGAGGCGCTGAAAGGACTGGCCTTGAGCACCGGATTTGCCATGATCACATGGCAGCAGCTGGTGATGCTGGGGATTTCTTTTATATTGCTGTACTTGGCGCTCGTGAAACAGTTTGAGCCCCTTCTGCTTTTGCCCATTGCTTTCGGGATGCTGTTGGTGAATCTGCCCATGGCCATGGGCAGCGGTCTGATGGATGGGCCCGTGAGCACCCTGCGGATGATGAACAGTCCTTTGGAACTGGCCAACGGAGAGCATCTGTTTGAGTTGACGGACGGGCTGAATTCCCTGTATTTAGGGTTAAAAACCCAGGTCGGGGGGCTGTTCTATTATCTGTACCAAGGGGTCAAGCTGGGCATCTATCCGCCTTTGATCTTCATGGGCGTGGGCGCCATGACGGATTTCGGGCCGCTGATCGCGAATCCAAAGACATTCCTGCTGGGCGCGGCGGCGCAATTGGGCATTTTTTTCGTATTCATCGTGGCGCTGCTCTTGGACTTTGACGTGAGGGAAGCGGCTTCCACCGCCATCATCGGAGGGGCGGACGGCCCTACGGCGCTCTACCTGACGGCCAAACTGGCGCCGCATCTTCTGGGGCCCATCGCCATCGCGGCTTATTCCTATATGGCCCTGGTGCCCATCATCCAGCCGCCCATCATGCGGCTTCTGACCACTAAGGAAATGCGCATGGTGCAGATGGATCAGATGCGTGAGGTCAGCAAAACGGAAAAGATCATCTTCCCCATCGCGGTAACCGTCATCGTGGTGCTGCTGCTGCCGGACGCCGCGCCTTTGATCGGGATGCTGATGCTGGGCAATCTGTTCAGGGAATCCGGGGTGGTCGCCCGTTTGTCGGACACGGTCCAAAACGCGCTGATCAATATTATAACCATCTTCCTGGGTGTGACTGTGGGCGCCACAGCTTCGGCGGAAACATTTCTGGATCCGAAGACGCTGAAAATCATCATCATGGGTTTGGTGGCCTTCGGCGTAGGCACGGCCGGGGGCGTTCTGCTGGGCGTGGCGATGTATTACGCCACAGGCAAAAAGGTCAATCCCTTGATCGGATCCGCGGGTGTGTCGGCGGTTCCTATGGCGGCGCGGGTTTCGCAGATCGTGGGACAGAAAGACAATCCGAAGAACTTTCTTCTGATGCACGCCATGGGGCCCAATGTAGCCGGGGTGATCGGATCGGCGGTGGCGGCCGGCGTTTTGTTGAATTTGTTTAAATAAGGTGATGCGTCTTGGAACTCCAGTATATCAAAGGCATCGGCCCCAAAAGACTGAAGCTGCTGAACAGGCTGGGTGTTTTTAGTGATACGGATCTGCTGAATTATTTCCCGAGACGTTATGAGGATCGCTCTCAGATCGTACCGCTGGCGTTTTTGACGGATGGACAGACGGCTACGGTGAAGGTGTTTGTGAAGGATGTGCGGGAACAGACGCCTAAGAAAGGGATGACTGTCCTCAAAGCCTATGTGGGGGATGAATCCGGGAACGGAACGGCGGTCTGGTTTAACCAGCCGTTCCTCAAGAAACAGATTCTGCCGGGATCGCAGATGCTTTTGACCGGGAAGGCTCAGTGCCGTTTCGGTCAAAGGGAGATCGTGGCCGCGGACTATCAGGCGGCGAACGATCCGGACGAGCTCTTGGAGGGCGCCCGGATTATCCCTGTCTATCCCTTGACGGAAGGCTTGTCGCAGAGGTTCTTCAGGGAAGTCATCCGTCAATTGCTGAGCCGGCCGCGGGATAAGGAAGAAGACCTGTATCCGGAGGAATTTCGGGAGCGATATGGGCTGATTCCGCGGGCGGAGGCGGCGCGCTCCATTCACTTTCCGGAAGATGAGGACAGTTTCCATAAAGCCCGGAAGCGGCTGGTTTTTGACGAACTTTTTTTGGTTCAGCTGGCCTTGATCATTTCCAGAAATCAGATGAAGCGGGAGGACGGAGGCGTCGCCCATACCCGGAACGGCGATTTGGTTCCCAGGTGGCTTGAGGCCCTCCCCTTCGCTCTGACCGCCGCTCAAAGGCGGGTAATGGAGGAGGTTCGCCGGGATATGGAATCCCTCTCGTCCATGCAAAGATTGGTTCAGGGGGACGTGGGTTCGGGCAAAACGGCGGTGGCGGCTTTCGCTCTGTTAAAAGCGGTGGAGAATGGCTGCCAGAGCGCGCTGATGGCGCCTACGGAAATATTGGCCAGGCAGCATTTCGAGACGTTGTTCAAGTGGTTCGCGCCTTTGGGCGTCCGGATCGGGCTTTTGACGGGCGCCTTGAGTTCGGGCGGCAAGAAGGCTGAGATGGAAAGCGTCTCTTCCGGGGAGACTCAGGTGGTGGTGGGAACGCACGCTTTGTTCCAGGAGAACATTCGCTTCCGCCATTTAACCTTGCTGGTCATTGATGAGCAGCACCGGTTTGGCGTGAAACAGCGGGCGTTGATGGAAGAAAAAGGGTTTACCGCGGATGTGCTGGTGATGTCGGCTACGCCCATACCGAGGACGCTGGCGCTTACTTTGTATGGGGATTTGGATATATCTTCGCTGGACGAGCTTCCTCCGGGGCGCAAGCCTGTGGAGACCTTCTGCGTTTTGGAACGCGCCAGGGGCAAGCTGCAGCGTTTTATCGGGGAATGCTTAGGCAAGGGGCGCCAGGTCTATGTCGTGTGTCCTTTGATCGAGGAATCGGAGACTCTGGATCTCAAGAACGCGAAGGAGGTTCGGGAGAGTTACGCGCGGATTTTTTCCGGATATTCCGTCGGTCTCCTCCATGGCCGGATGAAGCCGGCGGAGAAGGCTGAGGTCATGGAGGGCTTTGTTCAGGGGCGCATCCATGTGCTGGTGACCACCACGGTCATTGAGGTGGGTGTGAATGTGCCTCAGGCGACGGTTATGGTGGTCGAGAGCGCCGAGCGATTCGGACTGGCTCAGCTGCATCAGTTGAGGGGCCGGGTGGGCAGGGGCGAAGATCAGTCCCACTGTATCTTGGTGACGGAAACAAAGAATCCGGTGGCCTTAAAGCGGATGAAGCTGATGACTCAAACCAACGACGGCTTTAAACTGGCCGAGGAGGATATGGTGCTGCGCGGGCCGGGCGAGTTCTTCGGATCCAGGCAGCACGGTCTGCCGGATTTCAAACTGGCCAAGATGCCGGAAGACGCGCCTTTATTGGAGAGCGCCCGGCAGGCCGCGGTTCAGTTGCTGGAGGAGGATCCGTTATTGCGTTCGGCGGAGCACCGGCGGATTGGCCGGGAGGTGGGCAGTTTGATGGACGCTATGGTAACCATTTGAGGTGTTCCGGATTCACGCCGGAATGCAGGGCGGTTGTTATGGCGCCGGATATAATATGGACCAAATTGCCGATTTGTTCGTCCACATCCTTGGGGGTGACGGTGAGATGGCCGTCAAACGGCTCCAGCACCCGGTCGATGATGGTTTTGATGTTTGGCGGCTGCAAGTCGCGGTAAGCCTGAGATGAGGACGAGACTTCCTCTAAGTGCCCGGTGAGTATTTCCATGGCTTGATGAACGATCACGCCGGCGTGAACCACGGTGGGAACGCCCAGGGCCAGCACGGGGACGCCCATGGTTTGGCGGTCGATGGGTTTGCGCCGGCTGCCGACTCCGGAGCCGGGAAAGATGCCTGTGTCCGCCAGTTGTATGGTGGCGCTCAGCCGGCTGAGGCTGCCGGCGGCCAGGGCGTCCACGCAGATTAAGCAGTCGGGTTTGATTCTGTCGATGAGGCTTTCCAGAATCTCGGCGGTTTCGATGCCGGTGACGCCGGAGACGCCTGGAGCGATGACGGAGACCTCCCGCAATCCTTCCCGCATCTCGGGGGCGATTTCAAACAGGCTTCGGGTGGCTGTCAGCCGGTTGGCCGTCATGGGGCCCAGGGCGTCTGAGATCACATTGGGGTTGCCGATGCCGCAGCACAGAACGGAGGCGGTATCGGGCAAGTCCAGCATGTTTTTTATGGTATCGCTTAAAATGGCAATCAAGGAGGCGTGGGCTGTGCGGTCTACGGTTCGCAGGGCTTCGGATTCCAGGGTGACATAGGTTCCCCGGGGCTTGCCCATAGCGGATTCGCCCCGCTCGTCGAGTACCCGGATCGTGGAGATGACGCCGTGTTCGAATGTGGTTTTTTCCAGGGATACGCCGGGAATTTCCCCTTCTCCGGACAAAATCTCGTGGACCTCCAGGGCCAGATCCAGCGGAACGCCCATGAGCTGATACAGCGGGTATGGGTTCATTGTATTTCCTCCTTGCGGTTGTAACCCTAGTATGGCTTTTTGGAAAAAAAATATGTCGCTGTAGTTTCGCAAAAACGCTCCGCCTAATCGGGCAATATCTCCTCCTTCACCGGGAAACTGCGGCAAACTGAGTTCTGCAAGAAGGGATTTTGACTTTGAGAATTATTGCCGGATCGGCGAAGGGTCGCCGGATCGAATGTTTAAAGGGGCTGGAAACCCGGCCTACGCGGGATCGGGTCCGGGAGGCCGTTTTCAGCAGCTTGGGCGGGCAGACGGAAGGCGTCCGCGGGCTGGATCTCTTTGCCGGCGCCGGGGCGATGGGCATCGAGGCTTTGAGCAGAGGGGCGGCGGAAGTGGTCTTTGTGGAGCGGAACCCGGAGGCGGCGGCGCTGATACGGTCGAACCTGCGCCATTGCCGCCTGGAGAAAATGGGCCAGGTACGGGCCGCGGATGTTTTTCGTTATTTGGAGGGCTTTCGGCAAAGCGGGCAGAAGGGTTTTGACCTGATTTTTTGCGATCCGCCTTACGGCCGCGAAGATTATGGGACTTTGATGGCGCTGGCCGGCCGGGGAAATTTATTGAACCCGGGCGGGATTTTCGTTCTGGAGGGGTTGAAATCTTTGGAGCCGGACGGATACGGGGAGGGTTTGACTCTGTTTAAGACGCGTTCTTACGGGAAAACCGGGATTTTTTATTTTAAAAAGGGACCGTGAAATTTCTGTATTTGATTACCGGCGCTCTCGGTGTTACAATAGGAGTGGCTTATCAGAAAACAAGCGTATAAAAGGACGCGTTACGCGCTTGTTTTCTGGTAAACCTTGAAAAGCGGATGAGGTGGGGGAGGTTTCGTATGGAAATTCTGGATGTGTTGGAGGAATTCGAAAAAATAATTGAAGAAAGCGGACGCATACCCATGACCAGCCGGGTCATTATAAATGAGGACATTTTATACAATTTTGTGGATAAATTCAGAGCCATGCTGCCCGGGTCGGTGAGAGAGGCGGAGCGTGTGCTGCGCGAGAAGGAGCGGATACTGGAGGACGCCGAACAGGAACGGGGCAGCATCATAG
The DNA here is from genome assembly GCA_031264885.1 of Peptococcaceae bacterium. GTDB lineage: Bacteria > Bacillota > Peptococcia > DRI-13 > UBA5745 > JAISDM01. Next base: position 37,220 of record JAISDM010000081.1, read on the forward strand.
AATCCGCCAAGACGAAATTGGAGCGGATCACCGGCGAGAGCGAGATTGTGAAGATGGCCATAACCCAGGGGGAGGGCATCATCGAAGAATCCAAGACCAACGCTAAGAAGCTGACTTCAGGCGCGTATACTTACGCGGACGACGTGATGAACGCGCTCCAGGCGGAGCTGGAAAAAATTCTCCAGACGGTTCGGTCCGGCCGGGATGAAATCCGGAATGTGCTGGATCAGAAATAGGGGCGGGGAGCCCGTCTGCTTGACTGGGAACGGAAGCGGCGGATAAAATAAACAAATCTGGATTTTTGGGCGGCAGAATGCCGCCCCTGCGGTACCGTGTATGCTGCGTTTGCAGGGGCGGCATCCTGCCGTCCGTCCTTGACAGATA
>JAISDM010000116.1 GCA_031264885.1 Peptococcaceae bacterium
GACGAAGACGAGGACTTTTAATCAAACCATCCGGCGCAGTTTGGGATCCAGCAGATCCCGCAGACCGTCGCCGATAAAGTTGGCGCCGATGGCCACCGAAAAAATGGCCAGCCCCGGAAACAGCGCCATCCACCAATTATAAAAATTAGCGGCGCCGTCGGCCACCATCAGGCCCCATTCCGCCGTAGGCGGCGGCGATCCCAGACCCAGAAAGCTCAAGCCGGAAAAAACCAAGATGGCGTTGCCCAAATCCAGCGTAGACAGCACCAGCATGGAACCAAAGCAATTGGGGAAGATCGCCCGGAACAGGATTCGCGGATGGGACGCGCCCATCACACGCTGGGCTTCCACATACTCGTTGTTTTTCAGGGTAATCACCAGGCTGCGCATCATACGGGCATAAGTTGGCCACCAGATAATCGACATGGCAATGACGGAATTCAACAGACCCGGTCCGAGAGCGGCGGCAATAATCATCGCCAGAATCAAAGGCGGGAAAGAGAGAACCAGCTCGGACAAACGCATCATGATCTCATCCGTCACGCCGCCCGCGTATCCCGCGACGCCCCCATACACACTGCCGAAAGCCAGAGAAACAACCACAATAATGACGCCGGTCAGCACGGAAATCCGGCTGCCGGCCACAATCCGGCTGAAAATATCCCGTCCGAAGCCGTCGGAACCAAACCAATACGTTTGATTCGGCGCCATAAAACGCGCTTCAAAATGCTGCTCCAACGGATCCCGCAGCTCAAGAAAGGGAGAAAAAACCGCGACCAGTATCCAGACAGCAAAAATGACAATCCCCACAGCAAACAGCGGGTTGTTTTTCATAAGCCGTTTGACGCCGTCCGGCATGGCAGTCTCTCCTTTCTCTGAACCGCGAATCCGTCACGACATTCGAATCCCGCGACGGCATCCGAATCAACAGCGGATTCCCGGTTTAATAGCGAACCTTTGGATCAATCGCGGCGTAAAGCACATCAATCACTAAGTTGATCCCGGCGTACACAGCCGCGATCAGCAGCGCCACGCCGGTGATGGCGGGGAAATCCAGTCCCGTGGCGGAAAGATAGGCGTATTGCCCTACCCCCGGCCAATTAAAAATCTTTTCCACCAGTATCACGCCGCCCAGCAAATTGCAGAACCCCATGCCCACCACGGTGATCACAGGCGACGCGGCGTTGATCATGGCGTGTCCGCTCACCACCGCCGCCCGGGACAAGCCCTTGGAACGGGCGGTGCGGATAAAATCCATAGACATCACGTCCATCAAACTGGAACGGGTGGTGCGGGTAATCAGCCCCATGCTGAACATGCCCAGCACCAGTCCGGGCAAAATCAAATGCCGCAGCGCGTCGGCAAACGCCGCCCCGTTGCCGGCCAGCAGCGCGTCAATGAGCATAAAACGCGTGGGGCCGCCGGAGAAATTCAATTGCGGGCTGATCCGGCCGGGACCGGGCAGCCAATGCAGCAAATGATAAAACACATATAAAAACACCAGCCCCAGCCAAAAGCTGGGCACAGACACACCGCTGACAGAGATTCCCCTAAGGATCTGATCGGCGAGGGTATTGGGCCGGGTCGCCGAAATCACGCCGAAGGCGACGCCCAGAACCGCCGCGATCAAAATGCTCACCACGGCCAGCTCAATGGTCGGCGGAAAGCATACGGCCAAATCCTTTAACACCGGCTGCCCGGTTCGGATGGATGTCCCGAGATCGCCCCGCAGGAGACTGGTCAGATAGATGAAGTATTGGACGGGCAAAGGCTTATCCAATCCCCAGCGGGCTTCAAAAGCGGCGACAATGGCGGGGCTGCCCGCCGCCTGCGGTCCCAGGTAGGCCACCGCCGGATTGGCGGGCACCAGCCGGACGATGAAAAAAACGGCCAGAGATACGCCAATGAGCAGAACCGCCAAAAACAACAGCCGCCGGATCAAATATTTGAGCATCGACATCAGCGGTTATTTCCTGGTCAGTGTGTTCAAAAACAAATGATAGCTGTCGTTGCTGTCCACGCTGGCAATGTTGTTTCGATAGGCCACAATGCGGGGATGCTGGCACAGATCCAGCCAAGGACCGCCGTCGGCCACCAATTCCTGCAATTCCTTGGCGTAAACCACCCGTTGGGCGGTATCCAGCTCACTGGTCACAAGCGTCGTCAATTCCGCGATACGGGGACTCATGTCCGCGGTCCAATTCACATACCGGCCGCATTTCTGATCCGGCATAAACGCCAGTTGGTTGTTCAGCTCGTTGTAATCCGGCGTCCACAGCCACAGCGCGAAGCCCTGCTTCCCTTCCACATATTTCTGCACCGCGATATTGGATTCCAGCACCGAGATCGTCGCGTTAATCCCGATCTGGGCCAAATCATTAACCACCAGCTGCGCCAGATCCGTCAGCTTGGTTCCCGCGGCCTCATAATCCCCCACTTCCAGGGTAATGTCGAATCCGTCGGGATAACCGGCGTTCGCCAGCAATTCCTTCGCTTTATCCAGGTCGGTATAATCGGCCGGCCGTTCGCCGTAGTAACCCACGAAACTGCTCTGGACCATGGAATAAGGCGTAAACGCGCCCTCCCCGGCCAGGGTATGGATGTTCCGGTAGTTAATGGCGTAAGCGATGGCCCGGCGCACGTCCGGATCGGCGATGGGTCCGGCGTACTGCTCGTCCTGATTCATCAGCAGGTAAGTGATGGTATTGGTGGGCACATTCTCCACGACGACGTCGGCGCTGCCCGTCAGCTGGGGAAGCTGCTGGGGCGTCATGTTCAGCGCCACGTCCAGGTCGCCGTTCTGCAGCATCATCAAAGCGGAATTGGCGTCGCTCATATTGCGCACAATGATGCGTTCAGCGGGCGCCGGGGGACCCCAATAATCAGGATTCCGCACCAATACGATTTCCACGCTGGGCGTGAAAGATTCTACCATAAAAGGGCCGCTGCCCGCCGGATTGGCGGTGATATAGGCTTCGGCGGAGTCGTCGCTGACGGCGGCCTCGGTGTCCAGTCCGCCGTTGGCGGCTACCGCGGCGCTGTCCAGCACGGCGAAGGTCTGCACGGTCAGTTTGGTGGTGAAGGAACTGTCCGGCGCGGAGAGTTTGACGACCACGGTGTAATCATCGGGCGTTTCCACCGATTCCACACCTTCCAGGTGAATGGAACTGTTGGTCTGCAAATGTTTCATACGGTCAAAACTGAATTTGACATCCTTAGAGGTCAGGGGATTGCCGGAAAAAAACACCACGTCCCGCCTAAGCTCGAATGTGTAGGTCAGATTGTCGCCGGCCACGGTATAACTCGTCGCCAGGCAGGGCTGAGGTTCGTTGGAGTTCGGCGCCAGCTTGAGCAAATTGTCATAAATCATGGGGATGATCAGGGAGCAGTAATATTCATAAGAATGGCCGGGATCCAGCGTGGTGACGTCAAAGCCGAGCCCCACCACAATCGGCGCGTCCGGCGCGGCGCCGGTTGAGGCGCCTCCGGCGTCCGCGGGCTCAGTCCCCGCCGGAGCCGGCGCGCCGCCGGTATTTCCGCCGCCGCAGGCGGCCAGTAAGAATACACAAAGGAGCAAAACAAGAATTCGCGCGTGTTTTTTCATTTCAATTCATTCCTCTCCACTTTTATAAAGAACATAGTAAGTCAGCTAGTAAGTCAGCGGGCGCCGGTTTCCCGGTCCTCGATCACAACGGTCAGTATTTCCACATCCTCGCCGGTTTCATTGTACCCCACATGATCGACGCCGGAGGGAATATACACAATGTCCCCCGCCGAAAGACTCACACGCTCCCCGCCGATGTCCATCACAGTGGTTCCCCGGACGACGTAGTCGTACTCCGCCTGATGGTTGCCCACACCCTCCAAGGGGCTGCGGGCGCCGGGCTCCACCACCACCCGCATAATCTGCGTCTCCCGGCTGGGCCCGACGGTAAACAGCTTGTCAAACCATACCTTCCGTTCCGTTTTTTTGGCTTCTTTCCTGCGAATAACTTCCATATGTATACACTTCCTTTCCGTATTTTGATGGGGGCAAATCCTCTTCCGGAACCGCGATTCGTAATTTCAGACTTAGAGACGCGCGTCCGTCAAAGACGGGCGGCAGGATGCCGCCCCTACAAACGCATCGTTCGCAGTACCGTAGGGGCGGCATTTTGCCGCCCGGAACCGCCCGGGAACAAACGGGCGGATTGCCATCCGCCCCTACGGCGCCGTGAATAATGCGTCCGTAGGGGGCGTCGGCGGACGCCCCGCGGTGGTTCCCCCCGTGGGGGCACGGCATGCCGTGCCCCGTCCCGTTTTCGGACAGTCTGGCCCGGGACCGCCCGGAATGACAAAATGTGATGGGACTCAGGCGCGATGGCAGGCGACAAAGTGGCCGGAACTCACTTCCTGAAAGACCGGCGGCGTCCGCCGGCAAATATCCGCCGCCCTGGGGCAGCGGGGATGGAAACGGCAGCCGCCGGGAGGCAGAGCGGGATCCGGCGCTTCTCCTTGCAGTACCAGCCGTTGGCCCTGTTTCTTCGCCTCTATCTGGGGAATGGCGGAAATCAGCACTTCGGTGTAAGGATGCAGCGGCTGCCGGTACAGCGTGTCTCCATCGGTCAATTCCACCAGCTTGCCGCAATACATCACCCCCACCCGATCGCTGACATAATGGACCACACCCAGGTTATGGGAAATGAACAAATAAGTCAGCCGGTATTTTCGCTGCAATTCCGTCAGAAGGTTCAATACCTGCGCCTGAATGGAAACGTCCAGGGCGGAAACCGGCTCGTCGCACACCACCAGCTTAGGGTTCAGAAGCAGCGCCCGGGCGATGCCCACCCGCTGTTTCTGTCCGCCCGACAGCTCATGGGGATAGCGGTCGAAATAATGCGCGCTCAGCCCCACAGTATCCATCATTTCCAGCGCCTGAAGCCGGCGGGAGACCTTGTCTCCGATTTTATGTATAATCAGCGGATCCAACAACGCTCCGCCCACGGTCTGGCGGGGATTCAGGCATCCGGAAGGATCCTGGAAGATCAATTGGGCGCTCCGCCGGAACTGTTTCCTCGCTTCGCCTTTCAGCGCGAATACGTCGGCGCCGTCAAAAAAAATCCGCCCGCCGCTCAGGGGACGCAGCGCCAGAATACCGCGGCCCAAGGTACTTTTGCCGCAGCCGCTTTCTCCTACCAATCCGAAGGTTTCGCCGCTCCGAATAGAGAAGGTCACGCCGTCCACCGCCCGGACGCGCGCCTTGCCGCCCGCCTCATTTTTGACCGTAAAATAGGTTTTGACATCCTCGGCTTGTACCAGCGGAGCGTCCGCCGGCCGGGCGGCCGCCTGTTCACTCATCATCATTTTTCGCCGCCGTCTCTCCCCGCGTAAAGCCAGCAGCGCGCGCCGTGTCCCTGTTCCGGCGACACAAAAGGCGGATCGCTTTCCTTACAGACGGTCTGAACCCGGGCGCAGCGGGGATGAAAAGGGCAGCCCGGCGGGATGTCTCCCGGCGCCGGAACCGCGCCCGGTATGGCCTTCAAAGGCTGCCGCCCACCGCCGATCCGGGGAACCGCCTCCATCAACCCCTGAGTATAAGGATGCAAAGGGTTTGAAAACAAGGTGTTCCGCGCCGCCTGCTCCACAATCTGTCCGGCGTACATCACGATGATTTGGTCGCACATTTCCGATACCACGCCCAAGTCGTGGGTAATCAGAATGATGCTGGTTCCCGACTCACGGCCCAATTCCCGCATCAATTCCAGTATCTGCGCCTGTACCGTCACGTCCAGGGCAGTGGTCGGCTCGTCCGCGATCAGAACCCGCGGGCCGCAGGCCAATGCCATCGCGATCATGACCCGCTGACACATCCCGCCGGAAAGCTGGAAGGGATACTGCTTCATCCGCCGTTCCGGAGTGGAGATGCCCGTCAAGGCCATCAGTTCGACCGCGCGCTTCCGGGCCTGACGCCGGCTCATGTTTTGGTGGCGCAGCAAATTCTCCATGATTTGGCGTCCCAGGGTATGCAGCGGATTTAGAGAATTCATGGGTTCCTGAAAGATCATAGCCATTTCGCCGCCCCGCAGTTTGCGCATCTCCCGCTCCGGCAGCGACAGCAAATCCCGGCCCTCAAAGAAAACATGTCCCTCCGTATTTACATTCCGTTCCGGCAGCAAGCCCATCACTGCCAGAGAACTGACGCTTTTGCCGCTGCCGCTCTCGCCCACGATGCCCAATATCTCATTCTTTTTTAAGGAAAAAGTGAGTCCGTTTACGGCGTCGCTATACCCGGTCAGGGTATAAAAGCGCACCCGCAAATCCTCCACCCGCAGCAACACTTCCGCCGGCAAAACCGCGCCCCCTCCGCTCAGCTTCCACAATATGGATC
>JAISDM010000293.1 GCA_031264885.1 Peptococcaceae bacterium
GCCTCCGCCCCGGCCACCGCCTCCGCCACCGCGTCAGCATCCGCGTCGGCGTCCGCCTCAGCGTCCGCATCGGCCTCCGCGTCGGCCTCCGCGTCAGCATCCGCATCCGCGTCCGCATCCGCATCCGCATCGGCGTCCGCATCAGCATCGGCATCCGCATCGGCGTCCGCATCTGCATCTGCATCTGCATCTGCATCGGCGTCAGCATCCGCATCAGCATCCGCATCCGCGTCGGCGTCCGCATCCGCGTCGGCGTCCGCATCCGCGTCCGCATCAGCATCGGCGTCGGCGTCGGCGTCCGCATCTGCATCGGCGTCAGCGTCGGCATCCGCGTCCGCATCGGCGTCCGCATCCGCATCGGCGTCCGCATCCGCATCGGCGTCGGCATCCGCATCGGCGTCGGCGTCTGCATCAGCGTCGGCGTCTGCGTCTGCATCAGCGTCGGCGTCTGCATCGGCGTCTGCATCCGCGTCTGCATCAGCGTCGGCGTCCCCGTCGTCCAGATCAGCGTCGAGGATCGGATTCGCGAGAAGCAATTCAGTGAAGTAAGAGCCATGCCCCTTCGTGCCTTCCGTCAAAATCCCGACCACACCAAAGCCCAATACATAATTGCCCGGAACATCCAATGTCGGGAGTGTAACCTCCAGCACACCCTGGAGATGCCCTTCGCCATCCACAAACTGCCCCAGCTTGCCGGCGTCAAGGATTTCACCGGTGTCCGTGTCGCGCAGCACCCAGAAAGTCGCGTCATGATCCTTGCCCTTCTTCGCGACATGATCCCCATCCATGCGCATTCCCCAGTTCACTTTCACAACACCCTCAACACTTTCCATTACATTGGTCATGGCAAGCGCCATATAATTGGTGGAATTCTCAAAGATCGTCCGGTCAATGCCGATGCTCCTCAAGAAATCCGCGATCTGGCTTACCGAACCCATAGCGCCGCCGATGATGCTGTTCCAAACCGAAACCAACTTCTTGTCGCTGCCCACGCTATGGGATTGAATCACAAGATCATATCCGTTATGATTGGGTCTCTTTTCGCCGGAGTAACGGTTGATCGTCTTGCTGTAGCTGCCGTATTGCACATCGTCCACACTCGCCTCATCGGGCGCCAGTATGGGGTTCCTCAGCCATAACTCGACCGCGTCGCTTCCGGTCCCCTTTAAATCATCATTCCGGATATCCACCGCGCCGAAAACGATTTCATAATTCCCGGCGTTTTGCACCGGGATTTCCAGCCCGCCTTCAATGTAGATATCGAGATCCTCAAACTGCCCCAGCTTGCCGGCGTCAAAGATCTGGCCGGTATCCGCGTCGCGCAGCAGCCAAAAGGCCGCGTCATGATCTTTCCCCGCCGTATGCTTGCTGTTTTCATCGCTGTTTAAAGCCCAGTCTACCAGAATCACAGTGTTTCCTTCCGCGTAGAAAGGATTGGTGCGCATAAAAGCGATTTTTTCATGATTCCCAGACAGTTCAAATTCCGGATGAACGATCCCGGTGAGGCTGAGCAGCTGCGCCGCCGCCGCCGTTTTGAACTCGTCATTGCTCAAACTTGCGCTGACGCCGCCCACATAGGTGTTCCAGGCATCCCTGAAGTTACTTGCCGACAGATTTTTTGTCTCCACCCAGGCATTGAATCCCGCCGCCTGCACACGTTTAAAATCGTCCTCATGCCGGTTCCCCGCGTAATCAGTGGAAAAATTCAGCGGCGTCAGGTCCTGCGTGGCGGCATACGCCGGCGCAGGCTTCAGGAATGAATAATTGGACTTTATACTCATATGGGCGTGTGTGGCAAATATGCCCGCCATTAAGACGGCCCTTACCCGTTTTTTCCATCTGCGTTTCTTTTCCAAATACCGGTATACCCTGCATAATTCACATTTTCTTCCAGTCATGGCCGTACCCTCCATGTCATTATTGTTTTTAAATTGAATATTTGAATGGCTTCTCATATTCAATTGGCTTTTTTCGCCTCTGTTATATTTTTCGAAAATCGCGCAGGGTTTTAATGGGTTAAATTTTAAATTTTACTATTTTTATCTAATATTGGTAATTCCGGCGCAAAAAGAAACCTCCGCCTTGTTTAAAGCGAAGGTTCGTCCAGCAAATTATGTTTTTATCGAAGAGCGTCCCCCGGCGGATTCTCATACGCCGTCAATTCCGTCCCCCGCCGGACGCGCCTGACGGTTCCGCCTTCATAGGAAGGCAGCAAGTTCTCGATAAAGTGGCAGTATCCGATCAAATGATGGGCGATGTCGTCGTCCCGAACCCTGAAAGCGTGATGCCGGATAAATGCGCCATACAGCATTCTGTCAGGATTCTGATAAAACATAGCCATCTCCGGGAACAGCACGCCGTTCATCTGTCTGAACAGCCGTACCGAAAGCGCGTCATAGAAATCATCCAGATTGTAGCCTTCCAGCAGGTACGATTTGTCTAGTTCCTTGACGCGCTCAATCATTCCGAAGGCCGCGTTCAAAAGCTCCATGAAGGTCGCCCATGTGGTCAGCCGGTTGATGATAAAACCGATCCGCCCCATGACGTTTTTCAGTCCAAACTCAAAGTACCGGTCCTCCGGCGCGACCCGGGTCAGCTCATTCACAGAATAAGACAGCCAGTGATCGTAATATTTTTCGTAATGATTGTCGATAAAGAAGCCGAACGCCTTCTTAACCGCGTCCAGATACCTCTCGTCCCTGACCCGGCCGTATAGCCGCATCAGCCCGTAGCAGGCTTCGCCCGAATAATAGACCACGCGGAACTGATCCACCACATTCAAATCCGGATACCCCAGCACATGGGTAAAATCGCCGTTCTCATTCTGCATGGCCAGAATGGCTTCGGCGATCCAGCCGGCTTTTTCCATGTCCTCATCCGTCCCGAAGATCTCCGCGTACATCAGTATCATGATGATGCCCAGGCCCAGCGCGCCCAGACGCACCTCGTTCTTATTATCCCGATCCACCACAACCATGGTGTTCTCGCCGGTCTTGACCGCCCGGTCCATAAAAAACCGGTACGTTTTCCGAATCGGCTCCTTATAACCCTCGTCCCCCGTCAGAAGGTACATCTCCATCAAAGCCATCACCGACAGACAGTGCCGGATAATGTTATAGCCCGGCGTCTCCTTGTCAAACACAGGCAGATAGCCATAGACAAACTGCCCGTTCTCCCGCGCCGTGTTTTTTAAATAAAGCCCGGATTTAGCCGTCAGCGATGTCAAAAACGCCGCGTCGGCCTCCTCTGTGACCCGGATCCCCTTTTCCCAGCCGTCGTCATACAAATCATAATATTGATTCTCTTCCAAATCATAGAAACAGGATTGGGTCCGGAAACTGACGACCGTTTGAACGTCCTTTTGCGAAAAAGCCACGCGGTTGTCGATGAGCTTCCTGTTTCGCAAAAAAACCGTTATATTGTGGTCGTGCAAAACCGCGCCGCTCCCGTCGTCCCCGTATCGAATCAGACCGGCGCCGTTCACCTCCTGCTCCAGGAAGGCAAACTGATAAAATTCGTCCAAAGCGAAACCCTTGCGGTAATAATTCCTTTTGGATTGGCGGATCTGCCGGTACAATTCATCCAGAGTGATTTTCTCCTCCCCGGTCACAAACGCCATGTAGATCCACTTGGGCGGCCCAACCGGGTCGGTTCGCGCCTTCTTCAGCGCCTTCGCCTTAGCCGCGTCAAAAGCCGTCTCCGCCGTATTGCCCACGCCTGTGAACGTCTCCGCTCTCCGCTTCCCCGACGAAAAACTGACGAACACCTTCTGCTTATCCGTTTCCGGCGGCGTAAACCTCTTCACCCCGCGCCGAAACACCTCATTCAAGACGTTTTTTAAATCTTTCGCGTTATCTTCCATAATATAGAGCCCCCCTGTTCTATCCCAAATCTTAACACATCAGCCCCCGGCGCGTCAACTACACCCATTGCCAAAGAGGACAAAAGCGTCTATACTAATATCCGTATTCATTCCAATATAATCCGATATAGACAGGAGGATGCAATGAAGAATCTTGTTAAGGAAACGGACTTGCCCGGGATCGGCAAAAAATTCGCCGTCACGCCCATAACAGGCGGCGAAATCATCCTCATCGTCCATGACAACGGGCTGCGGGAGATTTACCGTTACGACGCGGACGATAACGCGAAGCATATCATCACTTTAAACGACAGCGAGGCCAGGAAGATCGCGGGAATCCTGGGAGGCATGGCCTACACGCCGAAAGCTCTGGAGAATATGGAGCTTTCTTTAAGCGATCTGACCATCGAATGGCACAAGCCGGAACCCAACGCGCCCATTTATGGCAAAACCATCGGAGATCTGGGCGTCCGAAAGAACACCGGCGTCAACATCATCGCCATCATCGGCCAAGACGGGCGCAGCACAGTCAATCCCGGCCCGGACAGCAGCATGAATCCGGGCGACACCATCGTTCTCGCCGGCACAAGAGAGCAGATCAAAGCGTTCAAAACCTTCGTCTCCGCGCCGCCAACCCCCTGACGCCCCGCCCTGCCCCACTTTGCCGTTTGCCTGATCACTTCCGGCCGACATCACGGTAACAGAACCGACAGGAGAATCCGCACATGGAATATAATTTTTTGGAAATAGGCGCTTTTTTAATATTCATGGCCCTTTGCGGCTTCATCGCTTCCCGGCTCAATTTCTCGATCGTACCCCTGCTGATCGCGGTGGGGCTCTTGTTGCCGCCAAACGGCCTCATCGCTTATACCCCCAGCGAATCGGCGCTTGAGGTCATTCATCTTTTTGGCAATATCGGCGTTTTGTTCCTGCTGTTCTCCATGGGCTTGGAATTTTCGATCAAGAAGCTGATTGAATCCGCCAGAACCATGATCAAAAGCGGCGTGATCTATATGATCATCAATGTGGCTCTATCCCTGATCTTCGCTTTGTTTTTGGGATGGAACACAGCGGAAATCCTAATCGCCATCGGCATTATGGTCATTTCATCCAGCGCCATTGTGGCCAAAACCCTGGTGGATTTAAAGCGCACCGCCAACAAAGAGACGGAAGTGATCTTGGGCTTGATGCTTTTTCAGGATATTTTTGTCGCCATGTACCTCCCCATCGTTTCCGCCGTCGCTTTTTCCCATGGGGGACATATTTCGGAACTGGCGGTCTCCGTGGGCGCCGCGTTTCTGTTCATCGCGGCGTTTATCTGGATCAGCCTCAAGACCAATAAATGGCTGGACAAAGTGTTTAATATCGCCAGCGACGAAACCTTCTTTCTGGCCATCGTCGCCATTTTAATCACCATAGCGGGCGTGGCGGATCATCTGCAGGTGGAGGAGGCCACAGGGGCTCTGATCCTGGGATTGGTTCTCGCGGAAACCTCCCATCACGAGAGAATTTTGCGCCTGATCGTTCCGTTTCGGGATTTTTTCGGAGCGGCGTTCTTCTTCAGTTTCGGCTTAAGCATCATCCCCACCGATCTCTCCGGCGCGGTGGGCGCCGCGCTCACTGCCACGGCCATTACCATAGCGGGAAGCCTCATTTACGGCGCGGTGATGGGCCGGACGGCGCAAATTTCCCGGCGGGGCGCCGTCAACATCGGCTTGACCATTACATCCCGCGGTGAGTTTTCTATTATCCTGGCCAATTTAGGGGCCACCGCCGGGTTGAGTCCCACATTGAAATCCTTCTCCATTTTATATGTGTTTCTGCTGGCGGTTCTGGGGCCTCTGCTCAGCAAGGAATCCGAAAACATTTATAACCGTCTGGCCGGCGCCCTGAACTGGAAAGAACCCTCCGGCCGGGGGAAGTCCCGCGGGATCATAGACCCGGCCCTTTTAAAGCGGGATAAAGGGCCGGAATCATGATCGTCCAAATCGACGGATACAGCCACGAAGGGGAAGGGGTCGCCCATCAGGACGGCCGGGCTTATTTTGTCCCGGGCGCTTTGAAAGGCGAAACCGCCGAGGTTCTGGAAACCGGCGGCAAGGGCGGCATAACACGCTGCCGGCTGGTGCGGCTCATACAAACCTCGGCGAACCGGCAGACCCCTGTCTGCCCGTTTTTTCACGATTGCGGCGGCTGCGCCCTCCAACACGCCGTCTATCCGCATCAGCTGGAGATAAAACGGGACATCCTCAGCCGCGCCCTCCGCGTCCTGGGCGGCGTCCAGGACGCGGTCGTCCCGCCCGTCATAGGCATGGAACGCGTTTGGGACTATCGCGGCAAGGCTCTTTTCGCGGTAGGGGAAGCGGGCGGTCGGGTTCAAATCGGCTTTTTTGGCAAAGGCTCCCGGGTCATACAGGGGCAAGGCTGCCCGGGGCTTATGTCCGAACAGGCGAACCGCGTCCTGTCCCGCCTGACCCAAATGCTGGAGAAAGACAAAAGCTGGCTCCACAGCCGCGGCCTGCGCCACATCCTGCTGCGGGAAAGTTTCAGCGCGGGACAGATCATTCTGGTATTTTTTGTTTCCAGAGCGGATAAGGGCCTGGGCGCCGCGGCCCGGCTGTTCTTCGCGGATTTAATATCAGCCGAGCCCATCGTCGCCGGCGCTGGCGTCGCCATATCCGCGGACACAGCAAGAAGCAACGGCGCCCCCGGCGCGGCCCGGGGCAAAATCCCCCCGATTCGGGCGCTCGCGGGCGCCCTCACCCTTCAAGAGCATATCGGCGAACACATATTTCAGATCTCGCCCGAATCCTTCTTTCAGGTAAACACAGAAGGCGCCCGGAAACTATACGCCATCGCCGCCGATTCACTGGAACTCACAGGAAAAGAGACGATCCTGGACCTGTATTGCGGCACAGGCGCCGTCGGACTGTCCCTGAGCCCACTGGCCGGGCGGGTCGTCGGCATCGAAAGCGCGGCGGAAGCGGTGAAAGACGCCCAAACAAACGCCCGGCTCAACAACATCCGAAACGCGCGTTTCTTGACAGGCCGGGCGGAGGAATGGCTGCCGAAGCTGTTTGAGAAAAAACTCAGCCCGGACGCAGGCATAGACGCAAGCGCGGCAGCGGACGCGGAAAGCGCCGGCGCGGGCACAGCCGCAAGCGCAGGCGCAGCGGCCAGCGCAGGCGCGAGCATAGAAGCAGCGATAGGCGCCGGCATAGACGCAGTCATCCTTGATCCGCCCCGGAAAGGCTGCGCCCCGAACGTGCTGAGCAGCCTGATCCAAGCGGCGCCGCCCCGGATCCTGTACATCTCCTGCGAGCCCTCCACCCTGGCCCGGGATCTGAAAATCCTGCGTCAAGGCGGTTACGCGATCCAAAAGATACAGCCCCTGGATATGTTCCCCCAAACATTTCATACAGAAACAATTGTCGGTTTATGTCGAAGCTTCAATTCGTAGTTTAGCTCGGCATCCTCCCCCTCCACCGGGTATGTGCGCCAAACTATGAATTGCAAATCCAGAAGCATATGTTTGACAAATTCGGAAGTGATGCATATAATACATTACAAAATCAAAAAAAGAGGTGCTGTATCGTGGACAAAAAATATTTACCGCGAATTGCAGATGAAAAACTGAAGCTTTTGCTGGCAACGTCCGGAGCGGTTTTAATTGTCGGTCCCAAATGGTGTGGCAAGACCCGAACCGCCGAAGAAGCGGCCGCCAGCATTTTATATATGCAGGATCCCGATCACGCGGAAGAATATAAATTGCTTGCGGACACAAAACCCTCAAAACTGTTGGAAGGAAAAACGCCACGACTGGTTGATGAATGGCAGACAGCGCCGGTTTTATGGAATGCCGCGCGATTTGCCGTTGACAAACGCCATTCACGCGGGCAGTTTATTTTAACCGGCTCGGTTGTCCCTCCTGAAACAAAGGATATGCATACAGGCACGGGGCGAATCAGCCGAATGGCCATGCGTACCATGTCATTATTTGAGGCGGGCGAATCCACAGGGGAAATTTCGCTGAAAGATTTGTTTGACGGTAAAAAAGATATGTTCGCCGAAAGTAAAATGACCATCGAACGCGTCGCTTTTATTCTCACACGCGGCGGCTGGCCGGAAGCGGTGGGGGAAGAAAACGAAAAATACGCGCTGCAAATGGTATATAACTACTTGGATGCGGTTGCGTATCAGGATATGTCCCGAATTGATGATGTTGAGCGTAACCCGGATAGAGTGTATGCGTTGCTGCGTTCAATTGCCCGGAATATCTCCACACAGGCAAATACGCAAACACTGTTGCGTGACCTTGTTTCCAACGATGAGGGGCTTTATGATAAAACAATTAATGATTATATTTCTGCAATGAAGAAACTATATGTGGTAGAGGATCTTCCCGCGTGGAGCCCGCATTTGCGTTCCAAACGCGCAATTCGTACTACCGCTAAACGGCACTTTACAGACCCGTCTATCGCCACCGCCGCTCTCCGCGCCGACAGTGGAAAACTGTTGAGTGATTTTAAGACATTCGGATATCTTTTTGAATCATTATGTGTGCGGGATTTGCGGATTTATGCAGACAGCCTGGACGGTTCGGTCTATCATTACCGCGACCAGCTTAACTTTGAAGTGGACGCGATTATTCAACTGAAAGACGAACGCTGGGCGGCTGTCGAAGTAAAAATGGGAGCGGGGGAGATTGAGAAGGCAGCTGAAAACCTTATTAAATTCAGCGAAAATATTGATACCGCCAAGACGCCGGCCCCATCCTTTTTAATGATACTCACTGGCACAGAATATGCTTTCCAAATGAAGAACGGCGTGTGGGTTGTCCCGATTGGGTGC
>JAISDM010000292.1 GCA_031264885.1 Peptococcaceae bacterium
CCTCCCGCCCCGCGCAGCCGCCCGCGGCGCCCCGACCGTCACCGTCCGCGCCTCCGTCCCGGTTCGCGCCACACGGCCTGCCGTCCGCCCCTCGGCCGCCGTCGTCCGGGCAGCCGCCCACGCTCCCCCCATAGTAAGCGGAGATATCATTCCACCCCATATGAGGCACTTTCACCCTATGCGGCAGCTCCGTCACACGCCCCGGAAATAAGCCCAGCCCCGAATGCCAGCCCCCTTCGCCGCTGCCCTCAAACAGAAGCTGCATCCCCAGGCATATTCCAAGAAAAGGCTTATCCGCCTCAACCGTTTCCACTACCAGCCGATCCATCTTCACATTCACCAACTGCGCCATAGCGTCCCCAAAGGCGCCCACCCCCGGCAAAACCACATGCGCCGCCTCCCGCACCACATCCGGATCCCGGGTGATCACCGCCTCGCCGCCCAAATATTCAAAGGCTTTCTGCACACTGCGCAGATTCCCCACCCCATAATCAATCACCGCGATCATACCGCGCCCCCAGCTTTCTGCCCAATCATTTTAGATTTTCTGATTATACCATATTTTTTCAAGAAAAGCCCTTTTTTATATTTTGCCCTCCATTCCGACTTGAAAGGGGGGCTGCTCATGGTTACTTGGCTCGATCTGTTTACATTTTGCCTTGTGATCATCGGTGTTGTGTCCCTGGTCATCCAGGCATACAAAAAGAAATAGCCGCCATGCCCCTCTAAACATCGCGGCTATTTCCCACCACGGAGGGCGAACCGTCTGTCGGCGGCGCCCCTTTGTATTTATTATACAGGTTCGGAGATTTTTGTCAATCCTTTTCCCCGCGCTGCCGCTCCCGCTCCAGGGCCTTCTCCCATGTCCGTTCTGTCTGCTGCCTGAGAAACAGCCGCATGGGCTCCAAGTCCTCAGCTTCGTCATAACGGGCCAGCGCGCCGTAGTAAGCCACCTTATCCTCGTCGTGGATGATCACAGGCGGATAGCCGTGAATCATCAGCCAATAATTGAGCAGCGTCCGTCCGACGCGCCCGTTGCCGTCCGCAAACGGATGTATATACTCAAACCGCGCGTGGAAGTACGCCGCCACTTTTAATGTGTCCTTCCCCTCATAATCGGCAAGCTCGTCCAGCAGTTCCATGAGATCGTTTTCCACATCCTCCGGCAGCGAGCCGACTTCAGCGATCCCCGTCACATAGTCATGTTTCTTGAACTCGCCGGGGCGTTCGCCCCGCTCCACAAACCGCCGTTCGTCGTACGTCCCGGCCGTCAGGACGCCGTGGGTTTCCTTGATCAGCGCGATCGTGAGCGGTTCCTTCGCAACGAGTTTGGGTTTCAGAAATTCATAGCAGACCCGCTGATTGTGCAGCTCAAACAATGCGCGCGGATCCCCGCTGTAATTCAGGACGCGCCCATTCTCGAAGATTTCCCGCGTATCGCCGTAGGTGACCGCCCCGTTCTCGATCCTGCCGGAATTGTACGCGAACAAAATCCTGAAATTGCCGAGCCGGCAGTCGATATCCGCTTCCGTCCTCACGCCATAGTCCCGCCACAGCCTTATTGCGTCCTCGTATTTTCCCATTGGCGTCAATCCTCCGATTCCAGAGTGATTATATCATACTTTCATACTTTACGCGGATTTTTGCAAAAATCCGCTTTTTGATGTAGAATAGGGTATCAAACATTTTATAACAGGAGGCGCCAATGTCTATACAAGACCAATGGCTGCGTCACGTGGCCGATTTGGCCAAGCTCGCCATCTCCCCAGAGGATGAGGAAACACTGATCCGGGACATGGGACAGATTCTCGAATTCGCGAACCGCCTGAGCGCCCTGGACATCCCCGAAACCCCCGTCACCGCCCACGGGCGGCCCATCCAGAACGTCCTCAGAGAAGACCGGCCCACGCCTTCCTTCAGCCAGGAAGACATCTTGGCCAACGCCCCGGATCAATCCGGCGGCTGCGTCCGCATCCCCACCGTCATTTAGACGGTATCAGAATCAAGAATGGAGGAACCATTTTGCAACCTTGGAAAATGCCGGCGCATGCCTTAAAACAGCTCTATCTGAGCCGCGAAGCTTCCGTGCCGGAAGTGGTTACAGGCATGTTCGCGCATATCAAACAAACAGAACCCGCCGTGGACGCCTACCTCACCCTCTGCGAGGAAAGCGCCGCGGCCCAAGCGCAAGCCATCCAGAAGCGCTATGACCAAGGGGAAGACCCCGGGCTTCTGGCCGGCGTCCCCATGGCCGTCAAAGACAACCTCTGCACCCGGAACATACGGACCACCTGCGCCTCCCGGATGCTGGAGAACTTCACCCCCCCCTACAACGCCGCCGCCGTAGAGAAAATCCTCGCCGAAGGCGCCATCCTGTTAGGCAAAACCAACATGGACGAGTTCGCCATGGGCTCCTCCACCGAATATTCCTATTTCAAAAAAACCCGCAACCCATGGAACCCCCAGCGGGTTCCCGGAGGCTCCAGCGGAGGTTCCGCCGCTGCCGTAGCCGCCCGCACGGCCGTATGCGCCCTGGGCTCGGACACCGGCGGCTCCGTGCGCCAGCCGGCCTCCTTCTGCGGCGTCGTCGGCGTCAAGCCCACTTACGGGCGCTTCTCCCGGTACGGGCTGATCGCCTACGCCTCCTCCCTGGATCAGGTGGGCGTCCTCAGTCAGGATGTGGAAGACTGCGCCCTGCTGACGAAGGTTCTGTCCGGGTACGATCCCAGAGACACCACCTCCGCCGATGAAAAAACCGACGATTATCTGGCGGGCCTGAATCAAAGCGTCCGCGGGCTCACCTTGGGCATACCCAAAGAATATTACCGGGAAGGCATCCATCCCGATGTCCGCAAAGCCGTGGAGGACGCCATCGGCCAGTTCCAAACCCTGGGCGCCGCGGTCAAAGAGGTCTCGCTGCCGCACACCGAGGACTGCCTGCCCGTCTATTACATCATCGCCTGCGCGGAAGCCAGCTCCAACCTGGGCCGCTACGACGGCGTCCAATACGGCCGCCGGGCTTCCGGTTACCGGGATTTGTCCGACATGATCCTGAAAAGCCGCAGCGAAGGCTTCGGGCCGGAGGTCCAGCGCCGGATCCTCCTGGGAACCTATGTGCTGTCCGCCGGATACTACGACGCCTATTACAAGAAGGCCCAGCAAGTCCGAACCTTGCTGAAACAGGATTTTGACGAAGCCCTCTCCCAGTGCGACTGCCTTCTGACCCCGGTCTCGCCCGTCACCGCCTTTGCCTTCGGCGAAAAATCCGGCAATCCG
This sequence comes from Peptococcaceae bacterium, assembly GCA_031264885.1. Classification (GTDB taxonomy): domain Bacteria; phylum Bacillota; class Peptococcia; order DRI-13; family UBA5745; genus JAISDM01. The sequence continues at coordinate 3,277 of JAISDM010000292.1, forward strand.
GTGGAAATGTACCTCACCGACATTTTTACCGTATCCGTCAACATCGCCGGCCTGCCCGCTCTGGTGGTCCCCGGCGGTCAGGACGCTTCCGGGATGCCTTGCGGAATCCAGCTAGTCGGCAAACCCTTCGGCGAAGCCGTTTTGTTCAAAATCGCCCACGCCTTCGAGCAGTCCACACCCTGGCACAGTCTAACGCCCAAGGAGGTTGCGCTATGAGCGGCATTGCTTACGAAACCGTCATCGGACTGGAAGTCCATGTGGAACTGTCCACCCTGACCAAGGTTTTTTGCGGCTGTCCCACCGAATTCGGCGCCGAGGAAAACACCCACTGCTGCCCCGTTTGTACGGGCATGCCCGGCGCCCTGCCCGTAATCAACAAAAAAGCGGTGGAATACGCCGTCCTCGCGGGCCTGGCCACCCATTGCGAGATCAACCGGTACAGCAAGATGGACCGCAAAAACTATTTTTATCCGGATTTGCCCAAGGCTTACCAGATTTCGCAATACGACCTTCCCCTGTGCAAAAGCGGCTTCCTGGAGATTGAAACCGAATCCGGCGAAACCAAAAAAATCCGCCTCAACCGGATCCATCTGGAGGAAGACGCCGGCAAACTGGTTCACGCCCCCAATCACTCCGGCAGCCTTCTGGACATGAACCGCTGCGGCGTGCCCCTCCTTGAGATCGTCACCGAGCCGGACATGCGCAGCGCTCAGGAAGCCAGAAGCTTCCTGGAGAGCATCAAGAAGATCATGGAGTACATCCAGATTTCCGACTGCAAGATGGAAGAAGGCTCCATGCGCTGCGACGTGAACCTCTCCGTCCGGCCCGCGTCGTCGGACGCCCTGGGCATCCGGACCGAAACCAAGAATCTAAACTCCTTCCGCTCCATCACCCGGGTCATCGAGTCCGAAACCGCCCGGCAAGTCCAGCTGCTGGAACAGGGCGTCCCCGTCGTCCAGGCCACCTTGCACTGGGATGAAGACGCCGGCGAGACCTCCGTGCTGCGGCTCAAAGAAGAAGCCCAGGATTACCGCTACTTCCCCGACCCGGATCTGGCGCCCATACATGTGGACGACGCGTGGTTCGCCCACATTCAATCCTTTCTCCCCGAACTGCCCGAGGCCCGGCGGAAGCGCTTCATCGAACAATACAAGCTGCCCGCCGACGCCGCCGCCTTGCTGACCTCCGACGCCGCTCTGGCGGATTATTACGAAGCCGCCGCCGAAACGAGCCAATCCAATCTCACCGCCTGCCATTGGATCACCGGCGAGCTTCTGCGCCTGCTGAAAGAAAAAGAAGTCACCGTTTCCGACAGCCCCATCGGCCCCGGCGCGCTGGGCCAATTGATCCAATTCATCGACCGGGGCGCCATCTCCGGCAGCCAGGCCAAGGAAGTATTCGACATCATGGCCTCCACCGGAGAATCCCCCGAATCCATCATCCGCTCCCGCAGCCTGGTTCAGATCTCCGACAGCGGTCAGCTGGAAGAAATCGCGGCGCGGGTCATACAAAACAATCCCAAATCCGTCGGCGATTACCTGGCCGGAAAAGAGAAAGCCATCGGCTTTCTCGTGGGACAAATGATGAAAGAAAGCAAGGGCAAAGCCAATCCCAAGCTGGCCGGCGAAATTCTGACCCGCCTGATGAACCCATCCTAAACCGCGATTGCAATTTGAGATTTCCGCCGTCATTCCGGGCTTGTCTGTTCCACGTCATTCCGGGCTTGTCCCGGAATCTAGGTTCCTTCTTTTGGATTCCGGGTCAAGCCCGGAATGACAAGATGCAGTATCGGAACGCCATCACAGCAATCCCTTACGCGGCCTCAAATGGCCCGAACTGATTCACGTGTACTTCCCACAGCGCGGACCGCAGCCCCTGATCCATCCACCAGACGCTTTTGACCCGGACAATGGCATCTTTAGGCAACTTGGCGTCCTCCGCTTTCGGAACCAAAGCGCGGACGCCGTATTTCTCAGGCAGACCGGCGTCGGAAGGCAGTATCCCGGCATAAGACATATCGAGAATTCTAAACATTTGAAAGAAATCCCCGGGAAGCGGCTCCCGGATCCACTTAGGCTCGAAGCTCCAAGGACGCGTCTCCAGTTTCTCCGGCAAAGCATACAGCCACACGCATCCCTCCAGTTCCAAATTTGTCAGTCTTCCCTCTTGAACCACATATGCCAGCCTGTTTAAAGCTTCGTTCCCTCCCATGAATACGCGCCCCGACAGGGTCACCCGTTCCTGGGGCCGCAATGTCTCCCATTGCGGCATGTCCAAAGGAAGCGTACATTCCCGCATCTTTTCTCATCCTCTCTTTACTATAATAGCTTCAATTCGCAGTTTAAACCGGCATCCGGCGGAGGGGGAGGATGACGGCCGATTAGGCGGAGCGTTTTAGAATTTCTAGGCGAAATTTGCGTCCGCAAAAGCCACTGTCTGAGCGGAGCGAGTTTGGCTTTTGCAGCAAAT
>JAISDM010000305.1 GCA_031264885.1 Peptococcaceae bacterium
CGGCTACCGGTATAAACTGTCTCCGCTTTCCGCGTCGAACAGGTGCGCCTGGGCCATCGGGAATGTGAAGTGGATCTCGGCGCCCGCCTCGAAGCCGCGCTGACCCGCGGTCCCCGCGGACTCCCCTGTCTCTCCGGCCCCGCCGGTCTGGGCGCGGGCCACCATGTCCCGGCCCTCCAGGCTCATGTGCAGATAAAACTCGCTGCCCATCATCTCCGCCACGTCCACCTGGGCGCGGAACGAATCCGGCGTATCCGCGGACACGATCCGGATGTGTTCCGGCCGCACCCCCATGGTACATCCGCCGGGCGCCAAACCCAGCGCCTTCAGCTGAGCCTGCCTGTGATCCGGAATCGCCAGACGCAGCCCGTACGCCTCCGCCGTATAGCGGCCCGATTCGTCCGTCTTCAGCTCCGCCGGGAAGAAGTTCATCTGAGGCGTCCCGATAAAGCCCGCCACAAACTGATTGGCCGGCTCGCCGAACACCTGCTGCGGCGTCCCGATCTGCTGTATAAAGCCGTCCTTCATAATCACGATCCGGTCGCCCAGCGTCATGGCCTCCACCTGATCGTGGGTCACATAGACAAAGGTAGTGTCGATGCGGGCGCGCAGCTTGATCAGCTCGGCGCGCATCTGATTCCTGAGCTTGGCGTCCAGGTTGCTCAAAGGTTCATCCATCAGGAAAACCTTCGGATTCCGCACAATCGCGCGACCGATGGCGACCCTCTGCCTCTGCCCGCCGGAGAGCGCCTTGGGCTTCCTTTGCAGATACTCGGTGATCCCCAGAATCTGAGCCGCCTCCGTCACCTTCTGATGGATGCTTTCCTTGGGCTCCTTCCGGAGCTTCAAGGCGAAGGCCATATTCTCGTACACGGTCATATGAGGATACAGCGCGTAATTCTGGAACACCATGGCGATGTCCCGGTCCTTAGGCGCCACATCGTTCACCAGCCGGTCCCCGATGTAGAGCTCCCCCGAGGAGATGTCCTCCAATCCGGCGACCATGCGCAGCGTGGTGGATTTGCCGCATCCGGAAGGCCCGACCAGCACCACAAACTCCTTATCCTCAATCTCCAGGTTGAAATCGTGGACAGCGACGACATTTTTGTCATACACCTTTTTAATGTTTTTCAAAATCACCTTCGACATAAACCGGCCCCCTCTTTATGACTGATTATTTAAAATCCGCTATCCGCTATTCGCGGTTCAGGCTCCGGAATCGCTCCGGAATCGCGGTATCCCCTTCACCGCCGGTTATCGCTGACAGACTCGCGTCAGATAAGCAATCCTCCGCGCCAGCCCGGCCGAATTCTCTCCCGGCAGCATACGCCATTCCCAGTTGCCGCCCACCGCGCCCGGCAGATTCATCCGGCAGCCCGTGGGCAGCTCCAGATAATCCTGCATCTGAGCGATGAACAAATCGGCCGCCGTGGTCATTCCGCCGCGGATCAGCGCCCACACCGCGTCCTTCTTCCGGCCAAAGCCCAAGTACGCCCCCGCCAGACGCGCGTCCCGGGGCGAAAGCGCCTTGATCCACCCCGCCGCGGTGTCGTTGTCGTGTGTGCCGGTAAAACACACACAATGCCTGGGATAAGAATGCGGCATCTCCGTGGTGGACTCAGCGGAATCAAAAGCAAACTGCATCACCTTGATGCCCGGGAACCCGGACGCCCGGACAAATTCGGCCAATCCGGGGGTCTGCTCCCCCAGATCCTCGGCAATGATCTCCGTTTCCGGGAAATTCGCCTTCAGCGCGTGAATGAAATCCAATCCGGGCCCCGGAACCCATTCCCCGTTCCTGGCGGTTTTCGCGCCGGCGGGAACCCTCCAATAACTCTCAAAACCGCGGAAATGATCAATCCGGATGACGTCAAACAGAGCGGACGCCGCCCGGAACCGGTCCATCCAAAGCTTATAGCCCTCCGCCTTCAGCGCGTCCCAGTCATACAGGGGATTGCCCCAGAGCTGCCCGTCCTCACTGAAATAATCCGGCGGCACCCCGGCCGCGTAAAGAGGCCGCAGCCCCTGATCCAGCTGAAAGAACCGCGGCTGACTCCACACATCCGCGGAATCGGAGGACACATAGATGGGCAAGTCCCCGATCAGGCGGATGCCCAAGGCGGCTGTATGAGCCTTGAACCGGGCCCATTGCCGGAAAAAACAGCACTGCGCAAACACATGGTACTCCACGTCCTCCCTGAGCCGCTCCCGGTACCTCGCCAGCGCCGCCTCATCCCGCCTTCTCAGCCCCTCATCCTCCCACAGAAGCCAGGACGCGCCGCCAAAGCACTGTTTCAGCGCCATAAAAAGCGCGTAATCCTCAACCCAGGGGTTTTGCCCGCGAAAATCCTCAACCGCCGCCCCCATTCCGCGCAAACTGCGGCTTCTGGCGAACGCCTTGCGCAAGACCGGCTCCCGCCCCCGCCAGAGCGCGCCGTAATCAATCCGGCGCGGGTCGCTCCCCCAGGAAACAGCCTCCGCCTCGGATTTTTTCAGCAGCCTCTCCCGAATCAGCGTGTCCAGGTCAATGAGGTAAGGATTCCCCGCGTACATGGAAAAAACCTGGTAAGGGGAATCACCGTAGCCCGTAGGCCCCAAAGGCAGCGTCTGCCAGTATTTTTGCCCGGCCTTCCTCAGGAATTCCGCGAAATCGAAAGCCTGCTTCCCCAAGGTCCCGATCCCGTAGGGGGAAGGCAAAGACGCGATGTGCATGAGGATTCCGCCCGCCCGCCGCCGCTCCACGACCGCTTATCCCTTCACAGCGCCCGCGACGACGCCCTTGATGATGTGCTTTTGACAGGACAGATAGAATACCACAATGGGGATGATCGCCATAATCAAAACCGCCATCATGGCGCCCATGTCAATGGAGCCGTAGCCGCCCTTCAGATACTGGACGGCGATGGGAATCGTCCGGTGGCGGCTGTCCAGGAGAAGGGTCGGCAAGAGGTAATCGTTCCAGATCCACATGGTATTCAATATGGCCACAGTAATGGCCGTGGGCCGCAGCACCGGGAACACAATCGCGAAGAACGTCCGGATCGGGCCGCAGCCGTCGATCATGGCCGCTTCCTCAATGTCGATGGGGATGGCCTTCACGAATCCGCTGAACATAAACGTGGACAGCCCCGATCCGAAGCCCAGATAAATCAGAATGATGCCGTAAGGATTGTCCAGATGGAGAACATTGGCGAATTTGGACATGGTAAACATCACCATTTGGAAAGGCACCACCATGGAAAAAACCATGGCGTAATAAATCACCTTGGTGAACACCCGTTTCACCCGGGTGATGTACCAGCCGGTCATGGCCGAGAACAAAACGATGACCGCCACAGAGCATACCGTGATAAACAGCGACCAGCCGAAGGCGTGCCAGAAATTGATTTTTTCCACGCCGCTCACATAATTCCCCATCCCGGTGAACATCTCCCCGGTGGGCAGCGAGAACGGATCCACGGTGATGAACACCGATCCCTTGAAAGAGTTAATCAGAATCATCGCGATGGGCGCCAGAAACAACAGCGCCAGCACACACAGCAGCAGCGTCAGCAATTGCCGCCAGAGGGTTTTTTTCCGGACGTTCAGGGATTCCATTATTGCTCCACCTCCCTGCTCCGGGTCAAGTACAGCTGAATGAAAGAGATGCCCGCCACCAATATGAAGAAGATTACCGCTTTGGCCTGTCCGACGCCCTCAAATCCGGTGCGGACATAGAAGGTATTGTAGATGTCCAGCGCCAGCATGGCCGTTTTTTTGGAAGGCGCGCCGGCGGTCAGCACCAGGTTCTGGTCAAAGATTTTAAAGGAGTTGGTCATGGTCAGGAACGTGCAGATGGTGATGGCCGGCATGACCATGGGGATCGTCACATTCGTCAGCATCTGGCGCCTGTTCGCCCCGTCCACCCGGGCGGCTTCCGTCAACTCCCCCGGGATATTCTGAATGCCCGCGATGTAGATGATCATCATGTAGCCGATGAGCTGCCAGTTCATCAAAATGATCAGGCCCCAGAATCCGTAGCTGGGGTCGAAAGCCAGCGTCACATCGAAATAATAAAGAATGCCGTTGAGAATAATCTGCCATATGTAGCCCAGCACAATGCCCCCGATCAGGTTGGGCATAAAAAAAACGGTGCGGAACACATTGGTGCCCTTCAAGCCCTGGGTCAGAAGCATCGCCAGCGCGAAGGACAGAACATTGACCGTAATAATGGACACCACGGCAAATCTCACCGTAAACCACAAGGCGTTCACAAATTCCTTATTGGCGGTAAAAGCCCGGACATAATTGGCGATTCCCACCCATTTGGCGTTGGTTACCGTGGTGAACTCCGTAAACGACAGATAAATCCCCATCAGAAACGGAATGACGAAGGCCAGCGCAAACGCGGCAAGGGTCGGCAGCACGAACACGGGAAAGTATTTTGCCAGCGCTTTTTCCACAATAATAACCTCCTCTCGGATGCCCCCGGCGGCGGACGCCAAAGGGCGGCTAAGTCAATGGATTCGACCGGTATTGAATATGCTGAAACGCGGCCCGCGCCATGTCTCAGGAATCATCTCAGGAACCGTCGCTCACCGGGTTCCACGCGCGCTCGGAAGCCCAGGCGTCCACCACCACCTTGACCACATAGTCCCAGGGTTCGCTGCCCTGCACATATTCCAGCAGCGCGTCGCCGAAATAATTCTTGAATTCCTCCGATGGGAACGCCAGGAAAGTCCAGTCCATCGTGCGGATCCCCGGTTTCTCCATCCAGGCGAGCACCTCCCGGGCCAGGGGATCGTCGGGCTGCTCGTCGTCGCCGAACGTATCAAAAGGCGAGATAAACTTCAGACCGTTGACCACAAAGTTTTTGCCGGTTTCGCTGGAAAACAGCCATTCCAGAAAAGCGACGGAAGCCTCCTGCTTCTCCGCCGAAACCTGGCTGTTGACCGCCAGGTAGTTCTCGGTGCCCACACAGAGCCCCTGAGATTCCTCCCCGGCCATGCCCGTGTAAATGGGCAGGAATTTGATGTCCCCGCCGTCCACCACATTGCCGTCCATGCCCAGGATCTGAGCGGCGCCCCAGTTGCCGTTCTGCACCATGGCGGCCTGCCCCAGGGCAAACTCGGACAGGGAGCCGCTGACCGACACATTCGCCAGCAGCCCTTTGGGCGAAATGGAATGATTGGTGTACAGATCAAATACATTCCGGAAATTTTGATTGTATTTGAACGTAATCGTGTCCGCCGCCAGCCCGGCCCATATGGTGCTGTCATAGGCCGCGTCTTCCTCAAACTCGTAATACAGCGGGATATTGGCCAGATGAGACTGCCAGCGCCACTGTTCCCCGGGCGCCATAGAGGTGGAGGCAAAAACGCCCTTGATCCCCAGCTGATCCTTTTTGGCGCTCATATCCTCCACCAGCGCCTTGAACTTCGCGAAATTATTGACCTCGTCCATGGATGCCGCCGCCGCGCCCGGAAGCGCGAAATAAGCCCGCATAATGGCGTCGTTATAGATGATCCCATATCCTTCCACCACATAGGGGATGCCGTACACCCCGCCGCCGCTGGTAACGGCCAGATCCTTATCGATCAGCATACTGTAAAGCTCGGTCCCGGACAGATCCAGACAGTAATCGCGCCAGCCCCCGTACCCCACCGGCCCGTTGATTTGGAAGATGGTGGGCGCGTCGGCCTTGGCGATCTCGCTGCGCAATGTGGACTCATACATGCCGGCCGAAGCGGTCTCCACTTTCACCGCCACGCCGGTTTCCGCCTGGTAAGCGGCGGCGATCTCGGAATAGTACTCAGAAACCTCCGGCTTGAAGTTGAGAAAGTATACCTGACTCGCGTTCGACGGCGTACCGCTCGCGCCGGGAGCGCCCCCGCAGCCCGCCGCCAGGGACAAACTCATCAGCACAGCCGGAAACAAAAGAAACGCTTTTTTCACAGAACTCTCCCCCCAGTATTCAACACTAAAGCCATTGTAAATGTATCCGCGAAAATTGTCAAGTTTTGCCTGAAACGAATCCGCGTTCATTTGAATGAAAAAGCGTTCCCCCCGAAAGCAGAACGCTTAGGGCTCGATAAACAATAACCTGTGATTTTTCACTTGCCCTTTCGCCGCCGGACTGCGTTGTCGTCAGTCGCCATACCACACCGGGTATGCCTCCTTCCTCCGCCTTGTCCGACGACGAAATTGCGGCGTGAAACTATCACATCTTATTATTTAACGAACCCTCATACCTCAATTTTTCACACTTTTTGGAAATGCGCGTCCGTCAAAAACGGGCGGCA
>JAISDM010000109.1 GCA_031264885.1 Peptococcaceae bacterium
CTGTGGCGGCTGCGACTGCGGCGGCTGCTGATCGCTCAGCAATTCCACATGGTTGGGCCCGGCCGCTTTTGCCTGATACAGGGCTTTTTCCGCCAGAGTCATCCAATCCTCGCCGGAGGTCAGGTCTTCCTTAGGACAGGCCAGCACCCCCACGGATAAGGTGAAGTCGCCCGGCGAGACCTCCCGCAGATCCCCGAAGGACTGCTTCTCCGCCTGCTCCCGCAGGTCCTCGGCCAATGTTTGGGCCGGCTCCAGGCCGCCTTCCGGCAGCAAAACCGCAAAATCCGTGTCGCCGTACTTCACGGCCAGATTGTCTTCCCCCACATTCTTGCGCAGCAGCAACCCCATTTCTTTCAGGATTTTTTCTCCGGCCTGACGGCCAAACGTCAGGAAAAAATCCTCCAGATTATCCACATGGATCATCAGCAAAGTCCATTCCTGATCCTTGCCGGCGTTCTTCTGGGCCATCACGTCCCTGAAATACCGGAAGTTATATAATCCCGTCACCGCGTCCGTCATAGAGAGCTGATCCATCATCTGACGGGTGTTCTCCAAGCTTTTTTGCAGCAGTTTCTGACTGGTGATGTCCCGGAACACACCCATTGCCCCGACGACGTCATGCCGGTCGTTCCGCACCAGATGAGTAGACATTTCAAAAGTCCTCAGCTCCCCCGACTCCAGGGTCACTTCCCGCTCCGCTTTTGTAAACTCGCTGCCCGTGTCCAGGGTCTCTTCCACCGGACTGTAATACTGCCCTTCCTCGTTAACCTTGCTGCCGCCGCCCAGCAGATCCCGCTCCGCTTTCCCGTACAAATCCCTGTAAGGCAAGCGGTAGAACTGCTCCGCCTCTTTATTGACGACCCGGATGATCCCTTCGTTATCCAAGTAACGCACCGCGCAGTCCGTGTTCTTGTAAAACTGCTCATGCACGACAGTCAATTCCTGATACTGTCTGTTGATGTCGATCACGGAAGAGGACAGATAAGCCGACACCACCAGCCCGCAGATATTGAGCGGCATCCATCGGAAAAACTCCGTGGCGAACCACATACCCGCGCCCACGAAGGTGTCATGGGCCAGCGTCATAAGCACATAACCCACCATGTAGGACCCCAGCATGATGCCCGTATATCGCATATTGGTATGGCTGCTGAACCGGAACACATGCAGAATCGGCAGCACCATCAAATAAATGTCGTCTGACAAGAATATCAGGACATATAAGACCAACATTTGATAAATAAAAAACAAATTGTGCCCCACACTGCCCACATTGGTCATATACGCCCGGTACAGAAACAGATTGACCACCACCAAAGCCAGCAGGAAATAAACGACATAATGTTTGGGCTCCGAGAATACCATCAGATAATTTAATAGAATAATAAAACAAAGAAGGTAAACCACCTGATCCACTTTTCGATCCAACGTTTCTCTCATCACTGTCACCACTTTACTCAGACTTTTTACTGATGGACGCGGGAATTTTCCGGGAAAGATTGAACATGGCCTCCGCTTATGACAATTCTCCAAAAGTCGGCTTTCTCCTCCAATCAGCGCGGTCATCCCTTGCCGCTGCGCACCATATATCCGACGCCGCTGCAAGTGACGATACACTCGCTGTTGCCGAGGTCCGTCTCGATTTTTTGTCTCAGACGCCCGATGCTCACCCGCAAATAATGGGTGCATTTCTGGTATTCGCTTCCCCAGACGACCGTCAGCAATTCCTCATGGGGAACCACTTTATCCACGTGATTGACCAAGTAAATCAGCAGCTGAAATTCGGTGGGAGTCAAATGCGCGGTCAGCCCGTTGCTGCGCACCTGCCGCTGGGCCAGATCGATCACCAGGCCGCCGATCTTGATCTGATCCGAAGAAAACTGGACCATTTTATTTTTCGACCGGCGCGCCACAGCGTTGACCCGCGCCAGCAGCTCCTCAATCGCGAAGGGTTTGAACACATAGTCGTCCGCCCCCGCGTTAAGCATGTCCACAACGGTCTGAACGTCTCTCGTTTCAGAAAAAATCACAATGGGAACATCCGACCGCGCCCGGATATTTTGGCACAATTCCAGTCCGTCCATATCCGCGAAATTCATTTCAATGACCATAATATCGGGCTGCGCCGCCTCAAACCGGCTCAGCACCTCATGGCCGGAAGCCGCCGACACAACCTCATAACCGCTCGCTCTCAAATTCGCCCTGACAAATCTCAACGCGCCGGAATCCTCATCCGCTACCAGCGCCGACAACCGTTTCATGGGTTTCATGGAACGCCGCCCCCCTATGGATTTCTCCAAAGATACAGATCTTTGATCCAAGCCCGTTTTGACTCCACATCCGCGCTGACATCCTTCGGCATACTCATGACCGCGCTCAAAGCCCTGGCGGAGCCCAGCAGACCCATAATCTCCACCGCGTTGACCCGAACCTGTTCCCGGGCGTCGGACAGCAAAGGCAAGATACAGGGGAATATGGCGTCCCCCAGCAAAACCAGCGTATCCTTGAGCCTTTCGCTCTCCTTATCCCGCATACTGAGCATTTCCAACAACTCCGGCAAAGACCTGTGGATTTCCTCCAGAAGTTCCGCCCGCGTGTCCACCTGATCGTCCTCAACCTTCTTCATTTTGAGCAAATTTACATTTTTACCCGAAAATTCACGCTCTTGTGAAGAATTCATCAACCGTTCGTAACAGCTCTTATACTTTCGGTGTTTCGCGAAACGATCCTGAAAGACCCCCTTCGCCCTCAAAAAAAACTCCTGAGTCAGCCGGAATTTTCCCAGACTCCCTTTTTCTATAACCACCGCCGGAATTCCTTCTTCTTCTAAAGGAAACGCGATCCTGCTCCCGGCAAACTCCGGAAGCTCGTCAAAACAGGCGGAAAACAAAGAATACAAAGCGTCCCTGCTCTTCTCGAGATTCTGGTGCTGAACCTGCAAAAAAACGCTGTACATCTCCGAAGGCTGGTTATTGCCGCTGATCGCCACCTGCTTATTGACCCAAACATACACCGCCTGTTCGCGGATCTCTTTGCGGCGCGTGAATTGAATCCGGCTCAGGCCATGGAAAAAATGCCTGTGAAACACCTCTTCCGCGTGGGCTTCCGATTCGAAACGCTGAACAAGTTTGGAAAAATCCACATAGAAACCCACCGCCGGACTGATCAGGAGTTTCCCCGTCAATCGCCGGTCCGATATTTCCTCCGGCATAAAATACGGCGTTCTCAAAGGCCCCTTCATATTCACATAACGCTTGATATCATACCATAAGGTAAACGGAACGCTCAGCGTCTTTAATCCCACGCATACATATTCGCCCTCGTCGTCCGTCACCATATAATAAAACGAAATGATTTCATACCGGCTCAGCCATTCCAGGCAATACCGGTCGATCATCTGATCCAGGCAGAAATCGAACGTCGGGTTCTCCAGCATGTCCAGTTCCGAATAATCCACGCTTAAGGCGACCACCTTGTTCTTCTGGAACGTCAGCGACACCCGTTCCTTTACGTCCAAAATCCCGTCGAAGAGATTCTCGTCGGGCAGCAATATGAAAAAATCCACTTCGCCCTTATTGTTGATGTCATAAACCGCGTTTCGCCCGGATTGAAAGGCTTCCTCCACCGCCTTATGATGTGAAGAATCCAAATAAGGAGAGTCAATCGTCGGAGCTCTGCCCAGTCCGAAAATCTTATCCTTCCCATCTTTAGTCTCCATGACTTCCTCCATAAATTTATTCGGCCTGTAAAATTTAGGTATATCCGTTCCCCGTCATTCCGGGTCGCGCCCCGTCATTCCGGGCTCGTCCCGTCATTCCGGGATCGTCCCGGAATCCAGGTTCCTTCTTTTGGATTCCGGCATAAAGCCGGAATGACGGTGATGAGCGTGTCCCCTCTGCTATTTTATCTTTCCGCGGGTCATTCGTCAAGAAATTCAAATTCAAAAGCGCCCACGGCGACCGTATCCCCATTCTTGGCGCCTTGATCCCGCAATGCCTGTTCCACCCCTATTTTTTGGAGAACCCGCAAAAAACGGGCGACCGCCGCTGTGTTCGCGAAATTGGTCCGGACCGTCCATCTCTGAATCTCCGGGCCCGCCAATATCCACACGCCGTTTTCTTTTTCCAGAGTGAAGGGCGCTTCCGGCTTAAAACGGGTCAGCTTCACCTGTTCCGTGTCAAAGGCGGCGGGCAAATCCGGAATTTCTTTCAAAAGGCTCCCCGCCCTGCGCATCAATTCCGGCAGCCCTTCCCCCGTGACCGCGGACACGGGAAAAATCTCATAGCGGTCCCCCAGGGCTTCCCTCAGTCTCTCCAGACGCTCCTCCGCGCCTGTCAGATCTGTTTTGTTGGCCGCGATGATCTGCGGTCTTTCCTTCAAACGCGGATTGTACAGCTCGATTTCTTTTTGAATGGCGCCGAAATCCTCCAGGGGATCCCGGTCTTCCGATCCCGACACATCGAGAACATGAAGCAGCAGGCGCGTCCTTTCCACATGGCGGAGGAACCGGTGTCCCAAGCCCATGCCCTGGCTGGCGCCCTCAATCAGACCCGGGATGTCCACCAGCACAAAGCTCTCCTCATCCGCCAGGCGCACCACCCCCAGATTCGGGTCGATGGTCGTAAAATGATAATCCGCGATCTTGGGCCTCGCCGCGGAGACTTTCGCGATGATGGAGGATTTCCCTACGTTGGGGAAACCGATGAGCCCCACGTCCGCCAGAAGTTTTAATTCCAATACCAGCTGGAATTCCTCGCCCGCCTCCCCGTTATCCGCCATTTCAGGCGCCCGGTTGGCGGAGGAGGCAAAGCGGGCGTTTCCCCGGCCGCCCCGGCCGCCCTTGGCCGCCACGAGTTTCTGGCCGTGAACCGTCAGATCCCCGATGATTTCATCGGTCTCCAAATCCTTTACCACCGTGCCTATGGGCACCTTAACCTCCACATTTTCCCCGTCGGCGCCGTGCTTGTTCTTGCTCCCCCCATGCTTCCCGAATTCCGCTTTGAAATGTTTTTTGAACCGAAAATCCACCAGCGTGCGAAGCCCCTCCTCCGCCACCAGCACCACATCGCCGCCCCGGCCGCCGTCTCCGCCGGAAGGGCCTCCCTGGGGCACATATTTCTCCCGGCGGAACGAAACCATACCGTTCCCCCCGTCCCCCCCCTTAACGAATATCTTCGCGTAATCAAAAAACATATATCCTCCTCCATAAAAGCGCCGGCGCCATTCACGGTACCGTAGGGGCGGATGGCAATCCGCCCGTTTGTTTTCGGACGGTCTGGCCCGCAAGCCCCGTCCGTTCACAGTACCGTAGGGGCGGATGGCAATCCGCCCGTTTGTTTTCAGACAGTCTGTCCCGCAATCCCCGTCCGTTCACGGTACCGTAGGGGCGGCATTCTGCCGCCCGCCCCGGCGCAAAAAAAGCTCCGGCTATGCCGGAGCGACCGCTGCGTTATTGTCCGGCGAGCCCATGCGCCGGCTGAGCGTAAATGCTTACCCGTTTCTTGCTTCTCGTCTTGTGTTCAAATTTGACATATCCGTCCGTCAGAGCGAAAAGCGTATCGTCTTTCCCGATCCCCACGCCCGTGCCCGGATGGATCTTCGTTCCGCGCTGCCTGACCAAAATATTCCCCGCCCTGACGGCCTCCCCGTCAAAGAGCTTGACTCCCAGCCTTTGAGCCGCGCTGTCCCGGCCGTTTCTCGAACTCCCGACCCCTTTTTTGTGGGCAAAGAGCTGCAAATTCATTTTAAGGAGCATCCTCACGCCTCCCGTTCTTTATTTTAATATACTTCCTATAATTGCTTTCTATGGATTCCAAACCCAGCTTCAAGGTTCCCAATATAATTTCGGACACCCGGCCTTCCTCCGGAGACAGCTCCCTGACAAGGAAGCAGTCGATCCATCCGTCCGCCCGCAAATCCCAGCCAAACCCCCCCGGCAAAAAAGCGTCCAGCCCCAGCAGAGCGGTCTGAGCCACCGCCGACACCCCGGCGCACACCACATCTTCCCCGGAAGGCGCCGCGCCCGCGTGCCCCTGTATCCTGAAGCCGCGCAAACCCTCATCCGAGGAATACAGATCGACCCGGATCATGCCTGAGTGATGGACTCCACCAGCACCTGAGTGTAAGCCTGGCGATGACCCCGGATCCGGCGGTAGTTCTTCTTTGGCTTATATTTAAAAACCAATATCTTCTTCCCCTTGCCGTGTTCCAGTACCTTCACCTGAACCTTCGCCCCGTCCACATAAGGCTTCCCCAGCGTCACGGCGCCGTCCTCCACCAAAGCCAGCACCTTATCCAGCTCCACCGCGGCGCCGGCCTCCTGATCCAGTTTCTCCACCTGCAGGGTATCGCCTTCCTGAACCTTAAACTGCTTCCCCCCGGTTTCAACAATCGCGTACATCCGACCATTCCTCTCATTCCTGAACTCGCCGTCCCCAGGCAGCTCACATCCAAAGAGCTTTTGCTTTCGATCCTGACCCGGGCCGAGCGGTCGGGCGGCAAAACCGCCCATGCCAAAGTAATGTATCACAAGGCGCCGGTTTTGTCAATCCCGCAAAAAATCCGCGAGGTGTAGCTAAAGAATACTCCAAACTGTGAATCGCGGATCCGCGAGAAATTAGTTGGACAACCGTCCGCCGCCATGTTACAATGATGCGGAACAGATTGTAAAGAGTATGTAAATAACGTGCAAAGGCGGTGGTGCGTTTTAAGCTTCGTATGATTTATGCAAGCGATTCGTTTCCCATCTCAAAATGCGTATTTTAAGGAGGTACATACACATGTATACCAAAAAAAGAATCTTCACGCTTCTCATGGTTGTCTGTCTTTTCGCCGCGGTGATCCCCACGGTGTCATTGGCGGCGGACGAAACCGTATCCGTCAGCACTCAGAAACTGACGGTGAACGGCGCGCCCGTCGATGTCTTTGCCTCATACAACATCAATGGCGAGAACTATCTCAAGATCCGCGACATCGCGTTCATCCTGAAAGACACCGCCGCGCGGTTTTCCGTTGATTACGCCGACGGCGCCGTAACCATCATGACCAATACGGCTTACGCGCCCACCGGCGCGGAGAGTGCCGCGAAGCCCGCCGCTTATGAGTCCTTTGACGGCGTGTCCAACGACACGGTGACCATCGACGGCAGTCCCGTCGCCTTCACCGTCTACAAAATCGACGGCTCCAATTACTTCCGGCTGAGGGATTTCGCGGCCGTGGGAGCAGCCGCCGCCTATGACGCGGCGACGGACACCGCGCAGCTGACGACCGCCCCCTCCGCCCCCGCCACATTGCTCGTCCACGCGGCGGCCAGTCTGAAATCTACGTTTGACAGCGTGATCGCGGACTTCGGCGCCAGATATCCCAATATCAAGGTGGAACTCAATACCGGGGGCTCCGGCGCCCTGGTCACCCAAATCCAGGAAGGCGCGGGCGGCGACCTGTTCTTCTCAGCCGATCAGGCGAACATGGACAAGCTGGCCGACGCCATCGTGACCGACACCCGCGTCGATCTGCTCAAGAACACACTGGTGCTCATCGTTCCCGCCAACAACACCAAGGGCATCACCTCCTTTGAGGACGTGGTTGACAAAGCCGGCAGCGACGTGGTCGCCATCGGCGAAGCGAAAACCGTCCCCGCGGGCGACCGCGCGAGAGAGGTCTATACCTATCTCGGTCTGCTGGATAAACTGGAAGGGCTGACGCTGACACTGGACGACAGCGTCACGAAGGTGCTGAATCATGTGGCCAGCGGCGACGCCGTGGCCGGATTTGTCTATTCCACCGACGCGGCCTCGGCGGAGAATGTAACCGTCGTCGCCACAGCGCCCGACGCGAGTCACGCCCCGATCATCTATCCCGGCGCGGTTCTGCGGGAGTCGGCGAATCAGGACGCGGCAAGGATATTCCTCGCTTACCTGAGTTCCGACGCGGCGAGAGCCCGCTTCACGGCGGCCGGATTTGCCCTCGTACAATAACAGTAACCGGAGACAACCGAAAACAACCTAATAAAAAGGGGCGGCGAATGCCGCCCCTTTTTATTATACCGGCGAAACATCCGCCTCGTAATCCACATCGTCCCTCCCGAAGCCAAAAAGATTGAAGAAATCCTTCCGGTAGCCTTCCAAATCCGCCAGCTCCGCTATGTTGCCGGAATCGACCCGCTCCCAGATCTCATGGACCCGAAGCTGCGCGTCCGGCCGCAATTCCAGATCGTCCATCCGTATGCGCCCCCGGTCGTCCGCGGCAGCACCGGCGGGATGGTACAGCCGGTCATGAAACAGCCGGTACATCTGCTCAACGCAGCCTTCATGCGTGTGATTCTCCTTCATGACTTTGTAGAGGATGGACATATACAGAGGCACCACCGGGATCGCCGCCGACGCCTGAGTGACCACCGCCTTATTGACAGACACGAAGGCGTTCCCCCCCAGCGGCGCCAGCCGCTCCCGGATCTCCGCGGATTTCCGTTCCAGATCCCGCTTTGCCATGCCGATGGTTCCGTCCTTATAGATCGCGTGCGTCTGCGCCGGGCCCAAATAAGAGAACGCCGCCGTCAAAAAACCGTCCGCCAGCACGTGGGCGGCCAGCGCCGCTTCTATCCAAAGCCGCCAGTCCGCTCCGCCCATGACGGCCACCGTCTCCCCGATTTCCTTTTCGTCCGCCGGCTCAATCGACACCTCAGAAACGGTCCCTTTATGAAAATCCACCGTTTTGCCCCGAAAAACCTGCCCCACCGGCTTAATCACCGAATTATAAATCTGCCCCGTCTCCGGGTCCGCGCGCCTGGGCGACGCCAGGCTGTAAATCAGCAGATCGATTTGGCCCCCCGGCATCTCCTCTTGGATCCATTGAACGACATCCCGTTTGACCTCTTTGGAAAAAGCGTCCCCGTTGAGGCTTTTGGCAAACAGCCCGTCCCCCCGGGCAAAATTCTCAAAAGCCCTGTTATTGTACCAGCCGGCGGAACCCGGCTTGCCCGCGTCTCCGGGCCTTTCAAAAAAAACCCCGACGGTACGCGCGCCCAGCCCATAGGCGGCGGCGATCCTGGCCGCCAGCCCATAGCCGGTGGACGAACCCACCACCAGCACCCGCGCGGGTCCCTTGATCCGGCCCTTGGATTTCACATAATCGATTTGCTGCCGGACATTGTTCTCACAGCCCGCGGGGTGAGCCGTGGTGCAGATGAATCCCCTGTATTTCGGTCGTATAATCATCCTGTGCCCTCGATTTTTTTATTTTGTGCCGGCGGCGAAGTAACGCTTGCGCGAGTACGCGTACAATTCCTCCGCGAACTCCGCCGTCAGCGCCGGCTGCCCGTAGAAGCTGATCATGGCCGGCTTGCCCGGCTTGCAGAAACTGTCGAAGTACGCCCGGGCGTAAGCGCGCTGTTCATCCCCGGCCGTCGCGTCAGGGTCGAACAGCTCCGGAACGACGGAGACGACGATCCTGTCGCCCACCTCCTCGTACAGCCTGGGCGTGTCGTTCATGATCTGGGGATCCCAGCCGTCAAAACCGCCGTCGATGAAGCACTGCACGCGGTCCTCGCCGTGCCCGCAGGAATGGAGCGTGGCATAGCGCCCCTTGCTGTGTATATGGTCGGTCAGCGCCCTCATATGGGGCACGAACAGCTCATAAGCGACCTCGTTCGAGAAAAACGGAGCCTTCTGCGCCGCCCAGTCGTCATGGACGTTGAACCCGTCTATGGCCGGCCAATACTCGCACATTTTGTCCACCACGCGGAGGGCGAAATCCGTCAGCGCCTCGAACAGGTCGTTGACGGCGTCTTTCTGGTCTTCGTCGATGAGCGCGATGGCGGCCGGCGCGAAGTCCATAAACGACACGAGCCGCTCGAACCAAAAACCGTTGATCAGCGTAAACTGGTTGGACAGCCGCGGATTCAACTGGAGGTTTTTTGCCTCGGACTCCCAGTCCCATGTGTCAATATCGGGTATTTTGATCTTGTCCCGCCACTCGTTGGCGTCCGAGAGGAACGGCGCCCCCGGCCGGACGATGGATCCGCCGGCCTGCTCGATCCACTCCCATTCTATGCCGAACGCGTCGGTGGTTCCCTCAGGCCCGCCGCGTCCGAGCAGACTGTTGTAAAGCTTAGGCACATGCATGGTGTAATCCGCCGGGGTCGGCGTCCAATAGGGGTGTTTTTCGTGAAACAGCGCGGCCATGTTTTCGCGGGGGGAGACGGGTGTGTTGCGGATCGGGAACCCGGGGCCGCCCATGAAGCCGGGCCGGGTGTCTATCACCTCAAGTTCTTTTTCCACATAAGGTATACGCCTGTTCATTCAAGACCATTCCTTTCATATCGGATTTCTATTTGTTTTCCCCGTACAGCAAGCCCAGCCGGCCCAGTTCCGCCCTGATCCTGTCGAACGTATCCGCGTCCCGGCAGGACACCGTATGCACATGAACGCCGTCGGTCAGTTCGGACAAAAGCCGCGCCTTATTGCGGTTCACTTTTTGGACAAAAGCCTCCACATCCTGGGCCGTGGAGAGATTCAGCTGCCCCGTCATCTCGCCGTAAAGGAAATGCGCCACCGACACGTCCGCCACATGGCCGCCCAGCCGCACAATGGCCGTCAGCTCCTTTTCCGTATCCTCAAGGGAGTGCTGGCAGGCGATCTTCCCGATATACCGCCCCGCCGGAACGAGCGAAGATAAGGTATAGCCCCGGGCAGTGGCGACCACATCGCTTCCCTGCGCCCGGAGCAGAGCCACATCCCCCACCACCGCCTGCCGGCTGACCCCCAGCTGCCGCGCCAGACTCGCCGCGCTGACAGGCGCCTGCGCCTGGCTCAGGCGCCGCAATATTTCCTCTCTGCGTTCAGACCCTTCCATATTCCTTCTCCCGTTATTCCGGCGCCGTAGACGGTCCCGGGCGGCCGGGGACGGCCGCCCCTGCTTCCTTCAATACTTCGTTGAAACTGACGCCGTGGGATCTGGCGGCTTGCGCCGCGTCCTCGTATTCCGGCTTGAATTTGGCCACTCCGTATCCGTATCCGGTCTTAATCCGGACGCCGCCGTATTCTGTCTGTACCTGGGATATCTCTCTGTCCAGGATATATCTGGAACACAGGGTCTTTCTCACGCCGAAGGTGGTGGTGTGCTTCAGCATGAGCGCCGCCATCCCGTCCGCCGCCTCAGGCGCGCAGAGACAAGTCAGAAGCGTGCCGGGACGGTTTTTTTTCATCTGAACAGGGACCGTAAAGACATCGTTCGCCCCGGCCTCCAGCAAGGTCTGAACGGCATAGCCGACGGCTTCCCCGGTCATGTCGTCCAAATTACATTCCAGTTTCACAATCTCATCCTTCGGCATATCTTTTTCAGGCATCCCCTGCTTTGAGGAAGATTCCCCCAAAAACACCCGGACACAGTTGGCCGTCCCGAAATCCTTCGTCCCCATACCGTATCCGATTTTTTCCACGGTCATATGGGGCATGGGGCCATACCCGTCCCCGAAATATTTCAAAATCGCCGCTCCGGTGGGGGTGCAAAGCTCCCCTTCGACGTCCCGGGCATAGATCGGCGCCCCTCTTAAAAGGTGGGCGACAGCGGGCGCGGGAACGGGCAGAATCCCGTGGGCGCACCGGACGAAGCCTTTGCCCACATGAACCGGCGACACAACGATCCGCTCGGGCGCGATGGCGTCCACCAGCAGGCATACGCCCAAAATATCGGTCAGAGCGTCCAACGTGCCCACTTCGTGGAAATGAATCTCCGTCACCGGGCAGCCGTGTACATGCGCCTCCGCTTCGGCCAGCAGCTGATATATCCCCAGCGCGTGTTCCCTCACCTCTTTTTTAAGGGGCAGACCTTGAAGCGTCTCCCGGATATCCGCCAGGGAGGATCCGCCGCCGGGTTCATGCCCATGCTCATGTTCATGTTCGTGCCCACGCCCGTGTTCGCCGCCGCCGTGCTCATGCTCATGCTTATGCCCGTGTTCGCCGCCGCCAGGCCCGCCGCCGTGCTCATGTTCATGTCCATGCCCGTGTCCGCCGCCGTGCGTATGTTCATGCCCGGAAGCATCGGCGTGTACATCCGCGCTTTCCTCCGCGCGGCCGTTCACAAGCACCTCCACATGGGTGCCCTGTATGCCGCGCTTGAAAACAGCCTGTTTTTGAACGGAAACCCCCGGAAGCCCCAGTTGATTCAACGTTTTGACAAAATCCTCCGGCGTCTCCGTCAGCTCCAGAAGCGCGCCCGTCAGCATATCCCCCGCGGCGCCCATGCCGCATTCCACATACAGCGTCCTCAATGGATCCCCTCCGTTCGATTGATCCTGTGCGCTATAAATCCGGCCCCAAAACCGTTGTCTATATTGACCACCGACACCCCGGAAGCACAGGAATTCAGCATCGCCAAAAGCGCCGACAGACCGCCGAAATTCGCGCCATAGCCCACGCTGGTGGGCACAGCGATCACCGGGCAGCTCACCAGCCCCCCGACCACGCTGGCCAAAGCGCCCTCCATACCGGCCACAGCCACAACGGCGCGGGCCTTCATCAGCTGATCCACATGGGACAGCAGGCGGTGCAATCCCGCCACCCCCACATCGTACAGGCGCAGCACCTTGCTCCCCAGCACCTCCGCCGTGACCGCCGCCTCCTCGCAGACCTTCATATCGCTGGTTCCCCCGGAAGCCACCGCAACCAAGCCCTCCTGAGCCCTGGGATCGGCGTTCCAGGCAATCCCCATCCGGGGAATCGCGTGGTACTCAAAATCGACGCGTCCCGACAAAAAATCCGCCGTTTCCGCGGAAATCCGCGTCACCAAGATGCGGCTGATGTTCTGCTCCCTCATCTTTTCAAGGATCCCCAAAATCTGCTCCGGCGTTTTGCTCTGCCCATAGATTACCTCCGGGGCGCCCTGCCTGAGCCCCCTGTGATAATCCACCTTGGCGTAACTCAAATCCTCAAAGGGCGCCGTCTTCAGGCTCAGCAGCGCCTCTTCCGGCATGACCCGGCCGGACCGCACCTGTTTCAGCAGCTCCAGTATTTCCGATTCCTCCGTCATATGCTTCACGCGCGTTAACCGCCCTTCCCGAATCCGCAGTTGGGATATGTACATGTGGGACATTCCATACATAAACCCCCATGCCCCAGATTCGCCAAATCCTGATTCGTCAATTTTTCACCGGCCAGCAAGCGGGGCAGAATCAAATCAAAAATGGTTCGCCCGGCATACATGACACAACCGGGAAGCCCGGCCACCGCCGCCTTTTCCTCATAATAAGCCAGCAGAAACATGGCGCCCGGCAGCACCGGCGCCCCATAAGACACGATCCTCGCCCCGGTGTTTTTGATGGCCAGAGGCGTCCGGTCGTCCGGATCCACACTCATGCCGCCCGTGCAGAGAACCAGGTCCGCGCCTTTTCGGATCATGGACAAAACAGCCTCCGTAATCGCCGCCGCGTCGTCGCCCAGGATCACGTGATCCGTCACTTCCGTATCGTACTCGGCCAGCTTCTCCCGGATCACAGGCGTAAAGGTATCCGCGATTCTTCCGGTGAATACCTCCGTGCCGGTGGTCACAATTCCAACCCTCTTATGGCTGAAAGGCAATATGGACAAAACCGGCCGGCCGCCGCCGATTTTCTTCGCCTGATCCATTTTCGCGGCGGAAATAACCAGGGGAATCACTCGGGTTCCCGCCAGGTCGTCCCCTTTTTTTACCGGAAAATTGCCGTGACGGGTGGCGATCATAATTTCACCCATGGCATTGAGCGCGTTCAGCTTGCTCAAATCCACCTTAAGCACACCGGCCGTTTCAGCCGTCACCTTGATTTTGCCCTCCTTGACCGGAGACGGGGACATGTACTCCCCCGCGCAGATATCGTACAAAATCCGGGCGGCCTCATCCTCATGGAGCATGCCTTCCTGTTTTTCCCACACGTATAGATGCTCCTTCCCCAGAGAAAGAAGCACCGGAATATCCTCTTTTGTCACCACATGACCCTTGCGAAAAACCGCGTCCTTGACCACGCCCCTTATGATCTGGGTGATATCATGACAGAGTACATGCCCCTCCGCGTCCGCTGTTTTGATTAAATTCAGCGATAAGCCCCCCCATCCATAAGCGTCCCCCTCGTCATTCCGCCCCATCGCGCCTCGTCATTCCGTCTCATCATACCTCGTCATTCCGGGCTTGTCCCGGAATCCACGCCTTACACATCAAAATACTGATGAAAAATAGCCTCCACCGCTTCCTTGCTGCCTTGTTCAAATTTGCGGAACCGCTCCGCCAGCCTTTTGCCCTCCGAAGTCACAAAAGCCTCGCCCCCGTGCTTCCCTCCCTGCTGGCGCTGCACGATCTGAAGCCCCCATTGTCTCTCCATAACAGCGATCATCTTCCAGCCCTTGCTGTAAGAAAGCCCCATCTGCTGGCACGCCAGCCGGACCGAGCCGGTGGTTTCTATCAGCGACAGCAGATGCGCCGATCCGGAACCGAAAAAAAGCTCCTCCTTGGCCAGACTCACCTTAACCCGCGGATGAAGCTGGCGCAGGCTGTGGGCGGACAAAACCTCCGAATAATCCTGCTCCGTCTCAATATCGATCAGAACCCCCTGATCCTCCACGGGAATCAATTTGCAATCCTGCCCGCAGTGCCGGATGGCCGCCCGCAAACCGCCGCCCTCGCTATATTCCATCAACGTGGGGATCAGCTCCCCGGAGATCAGCACCGGATGCCCCTTGATCCCGTTGTATACCGGCGCCGCCAGCTTCTCCCCGGACTGAATCAGCGCCTCCACAGTATCCAGAATAAATAAAGGGACGTCCACCGGCGTCACCAGAACCTGATCACATTTCTCCCGCAGATAACGGAGCCCGATCTTTACACTCTCAAACATCTCCGTCTGACCGTAATTTGGATTGCGCAAACAAACAACCTTGAGACGGGCCACATGTTTCTCCAATTTGTCCGAGGTACTCCCCGAGACGATGACAATCGGTTCGGTTTTCGCGCGGTCAAAGGTCAGAATCAACCGCTGAATCGCGGAAACAGCCCCCACCTTATATAAAGAAAGGGGAATGGATCCGTTCGGATCCAACGCGCTGCCCGCCGCCAAAATTAACGCGCCAGTTTTCATAATTCCTCCAGTACGGTCAAATACGACGCCAAAACATACCCGTAATATATACAAATTATAAGTGTATTCAGACTGCTTGTCAACTTCTGTTAAAACCGTCCGCGGTTCGTAAAAATTCCCCTCCAAGGAGGGGAATAAAAGACGCCTGAATGTTGTGTGTTGGCAATATTCAGGGTATGTTTTGGACAGTCCCGGGCGGCAGAATGCCGCCCCTACGGTACCGTGAACGACGTGCCGGATTCCCAAACTGCGTACCTCCATGATATATCTACAATTAATATGTGGTTGTTTCACAAAAAAATGGGCGGCATCAAATCAGGCGCCACCCATTTTGTCGCCGCATATAACAAAATCACATTGCGGCGCTGATAACCCATTTTGGCCGATAGATATTTGATTAGCGCTGGAGATTTTCTTGAATTTGGCAGACTTTATCCAAGGGAAGCTCCAGCCATTTCGCTACGTTCTCCGGCGATTGTCCGTCGGAAAGCATTTTTCGAGCGGCATCCACTTCTTTTCGAGCGACCTCCGCATCTTTTTGAGCTCCCAATTTACTGACCAATTCTTTGAAATGGCCTTCCGCTATTAAATCTTCAACCACTTCCTGCAACGATGAATACCCCATATCCACAGCCTCCTTCACCGCGTTTAAATTTGCCTGTATGACGGCTCTCATATAGGCGTTTAAATTGGCTTCTTTGCCTTGTTTTGCGCGCTCTGTTTCTATTTCTTCCAGTTC
>JAISDM010000261.1 GCA_031264885.1 Peptococcaceae bacterium
CCAACTTGTACAGCAGTAAATTGGTCAAGATTTCCCGGCCGGAGTTTATCGTCCTTTACAATGGGAAGCAGGAAATGCCGGATCAGATGACGATGCGTTTGTCGGACGCTTTTAAGGGAGATAGCGATCAAATATCGTTGGAATTGGAAGTAACCGTATATAATATCAATCAAGGAAGAAACCCGCAAATGATGAACCGAAGCCGGTCGCTTGCGGATTACGCGGCAGTGGTCGCAAAAATACGGGAATATCAGGCAATGGGACAATCACGGGATGAGGCGATCGCAAATACGGTTTTGTTTTGTGTTGAACACGGGATTATGAAGGATTTTATGGAAAAATACGGATCGGAGGTGTATAATATGCTAAACGCGGAAATCACACTGGAGGATGTGCTGGCCATACGATATGAGGAAGGTCACGAGGACGGCATGGAAAAAGGTATGGAAAAAGGCGCGAGAAGATTGGCGGAGTTGATACAAAAAGGCTACTCTGTAGATGACGCGCTGAAATTAATTTCAAGTGAAAAAGAAACGCGCAATCAATAAATTCTTAAACTTGTTATACTAAAAAAGACTGGCGTTCAGAATTGAACGCCAGTCTTTGGTTTATAGCCAGTGTTGTTTAACTAAATTGGATTGATTATATACCGGCTGCTTTGTAGGCTACTGTCTGGGTGTCCGCATTCCACTCGACGACGTAACCAAAGGCTTCGCCGATGGCACGGAAGGGCAGAACTACGCGGCCTTCGCCGATGATCTGAGCGGACGCGTCGGAGGTATACTCACGGGTCACGCCGGCTTCAACGATCCGGATGGTCGGAGAACCAACCGTCACATAAAGCACCAGACTGCCGGTGGACATGGTCACGGTCTGAGTGGCTTTGTCCCAGTCCACGGACGCGCCGAAGGCTTCCGCAACTGGGCGTACCGCCACATAAACACGACCGTCCTGATTGAAAGGAGGCGTATCGGTATATTTGGCCTGATTATCGCTCACATAAACGTTGGAACCAACGATCATGGTAAGAACACCCGCAGTACCCGTAGCGGTATTGGAGAATACTACATCGGTGTTGCCGGTAAAGGTTCTGTAGACTTCCGTATCTCCCTCTTTAACGTAACCGCTCACCACCACTTGGAGACGTACGGTGCCGGCTACACCGGAGCCAACGGTTATGGTAGACTTGCCGGAACCTCTGAACTTACTTTCGTCTTCCGTATCAATATTGACTACGGCGCCTTCGGGAGTGGAAACGGCATATGCCTGGAATTCCACCCTAGGATCGTTCGCATCCCCCAGAGCCACCGGGTTGCCGGCGGAATCCACCAGCTGAGCCACAATGACCGCGTCTCCGTTCACCGGAGTCACAGCGGGAGGCGTCAGCTTCACATAGCTGGTCAGCAGACTGACGGTCAGCTCATAGGTGGCCACCGCGTTGTTGGTGGTATCTACGGCGGTGACTGTCACAACGCCTGCGTCGGATCCGTCAGAAGTGGCTTGGAACTGACCAACTTTGTAGGTAACCCCATTTACCGTCGTTTCTTGCGTGTATACCTTGCCCCGGGCAGAATTGTTTACGGAGAATCTAATGTCGCCATCGTCCAAAATAACCTTTTTCTTCACGCCGGCGGCGTCTATCCGGTTAACCGTCGGTTCATGGGTCAAGCCACCCAAGGCAACGCCGGTTTCTTCATAGGACAGGGTAATCCCCGTAACGGCGCCCTGCGTTTGGACCTTGTAATTGATATAAGCGGATTTGCCGCTGTTCAAAGCGGCACGGATCTGATAATCCCCTTCCCGATCCGTGGCACGTATGGGAATCTCAACCGAGATATCGCCCTCGGATTCTTTCACACTCACATTGGTTGTAACGGCAGCCTTGTAAATGTCCGCAGGCAAATTTGTGCCGGAAGGCCTCTTTAAAGCATCAAGCCGGACATTTCCATATGAGCTATTCTGGTAAAGCTCCTCCCCAGTGAGGGAAGTTCCCTCAGGGAGATCAAATTTAACGGCCGCGCCGCTTGAATCGTACAGCCGGAATTTAAAACTGAAAATGCTGTCTTTGGCCACCAGCTGATTGTCGTCGCTGATCAGTCGGATGTTTTCCACAGAACTGGAACCGAAAATGAGTTTAATAGTAGCGCTATTGCTACCTTGAGTGGCTTTCAGTTCATAACTGTTCGCCCTAGTGGCAGCTACTTTTATTTTAACATAACCGGCGGGATCGGTGTTTTTGGTGGCTGCGGCGGCCACCATGTAATTACTGGAAGTGCTGAACCTTACCTCTGTGGTGCCTACAGGCACACCCGCGCTGGTCGTCAATCTGAAGGTAACCTCATACTGATCCAAGCCATTGGCTCTCGCAGGCGTATCAGTCGCAACCATTTCATATCTTTTACTACTGGTAGTAGCGCTAGCAGAAACATCCCTGATCGCGTAATTGCCGCGGTCACCGGTGACAGTATTACCATAAACTACCAGATTCCCAGCCGCCGCAGCGGTAAATGTCAGCTGCTGACGACCGATGCCTTCCGCAGAAGCCGCAGAAATGGTACCGGTTGCGTAATCATAGAGATCGCCCCGTCTCGCGAGATCCTCATCAATACCAACCGCCACATAAAAATTGCCGGAGTTGTTGGAAGTGATACCGACGACAACCGAGCCGTCGCTGGCAGTGACTGGAATCTTGTAATAACCTCTGTCCCTATCCGCGCTGGAATTGCTGAGTGTAATCGGCGCATACTCTGTAGTACCAACCCAAACCTTGTCACCGCTGTTCGTGCCGCGGCTGGTGGCTACGTATACAAATTCATTAACCGCACCAAACTCACTGTCCCACAGAAACACCTTCACAGCTACTTTCGCGTCTTCATTCGCTTCCGCCGACTGAGTGTCTATCTCCACTCTGGAACGGCTTCTGTCCGCCACTCCCGCCTCGGCAAACGCCGCCATGGGAACCAGTGTCATCATGAACGCTATGAGCGTCAGGATGGCAAACAACTTTTTGTTCTTCAAAAGATATCCCTCCTTAAAGGACTTTAAAATTTCGAACCTTCGGCCGATTTAAACCGGTGGTTCTTTGATACTTGGGGCTCCGCCTCTCAGGCTCGGCCCAGGGTGATTCTTTGCCGGCGCAGCCGCCGGTCTCGCCGAAGCAAGCCATCCTTGCTATCGCCCCGGCTGGACAGCTCTGCGCGCTTCCTGGCCGGATCCCCCCTTTCGATAATAAAATTCAATGTGTTTAAAAAACCTTAAAATTATTGACTGGGTTATACGCGCCGGATATCCCATGAGTACCCAACGCTATGATTGATTATAACACACCAAAAGCGGGAGTCAATAACTTCAATTACCAGAAATGTTGAATTATCTGTAAACCTTTAAAAAAAACTTGAAAAATCTCTATGAATGTTCTACACAAAATGTCAAATTCCTTTATTTTTCAGCTGTCTGCGCACCGCAAAAATAAATTTGGGCAATGCGGTCGTCCGCTTAAGGCGGCGGGGCTCTTTAAACAGCCGGTACAGCCATTCCAAACCGTGCCGGGCAAACCAATCCGGCGCCCGGGGCGCTTTGCCCGCCAGCACGTCGAAGGATCCGCCCACGCCTATGGCCACGCATACGCCCATGGGCTCCAGATAACGGGCGATGAATTCCTCCTGCCGGGGGAAGCCCATAGCCGCGAATAAAATCCGCGCCCGGGAGTCGTGGATTTCGCCCGCCAGGGCCTGTTGTTCATCCCGGGAAAAATAACCGTTCCGCTGCCCGGCGATGGGCAGTTCCGGGTACTGTCCGCGGATTTTGTGAATCATCAGATCCAGAACCGCCTGTTCCGCGCCCAGGAAGTAGACGCTCCATTTTTTTTCCGCCGCCAGGGGCAGAAGCGCCTGAAACAAGTCCACTCCTGTCACGCGCTCGGCGATGGGATCCCCCAGATATTTCGACGCCCACAGCGCCCCGCTCCCGTCGGCCGTAACCAGTGCCGCGTTTCTGAGGATGGATAAATAGGCCGGATTCCGTGACGCCTTGTACAAAATCTCCGCGTTGGCCGTTACGATTTGGCCCGGTTTGCCTTTTTCCAGCATGGCCTCCAGGAAGCCGAGGGTCTCTTCCATGGTCAGTTTGGCTACGGGAGCGCCCAGAATATTCACTGTCCGAGTTTCCATTCGTCTGTCTCCCGCTGTTACCGCGTCCCGGCTGTTCCCAGGGATGTGGCTGATCCGGAACTCCGTCCCGCCGTGGTTCCGGGCTGAGAGGCCGCTTCGCTCTGATCCTCCGGGCTGAAAATCGAAGCCGTCAGTTCCCGGGTTTTTTCCTCGTCCATGATCCAATAGCTGCCTCCGTAATGGACGCTGTCTCCCTCTCCGGGTATGGTGTGGGAGTTGATCTCCATCTGGCCTAAGCTGAGGAATTCCCTGGCCAGTTTGATCATTTGGGCCAGGTTCATGTCTGTATCAAGGTTCTGTGAGATTTCTGTGATCAAACTGGGGATCTTGGGGAGCGCGGCCAGGCTGAATACTTGTTTGGACAAAGCCTGGATAAATTTCTGCTGCCGCTCAATCCGCCCGATGTCTCCCATTCCGTCTCCCCGCCAGCGGCAATACGCCAGGGCGTCATAACCGTTCAGCTTTTGGGCGCCTGCTTTCAAATCAATATTCTCTTCCGGATAATACATGGCGCGTTCCACGTCCAGGGAAACGCCGCCCAGAATATCGATGCACTTCTCGAAACCCTGAAAATTGGTTTCTACATAATAATCCACGGGCACCCGCAGCAGGTCCCGCACGGTTTCTTTGGATAAATCGGGGCCGCCCACCGTATGGGCGTAATTAATCTTCCGCATGATGTTTCTCCCGGGGATCTCTACCCGGGTATCCCTCGGCACCGAAATCAAATTGACTTCCTTGGTGTCCAGGTTGAAGCATCCCAGAATCAGCGCGTCCGACCGGGACGGTTCATTCTTGTACCGCTGGTCCACGCCGATAATCAATACGGTCAGCACCCGCCGGGGCGCTTCCTGGGTCTCTCCCGCGGGGAAAAATTCCAATGCTACGGTGTCGTCTTCCGGGGGAATGAGATTGGTGCCGTACAGTTTCCCGGCAAAGAAACCCACGATGCCGCATATGACGAACAACAGCAAGATCAATATCATGGTCAGAAGTTTCATGCCTCCGACCCGCCGGCTTCTCTCCAGGGGGGGCAAATCAATCTGCAGTCTGTTTTCTATATTATTTATATTATCCAGATCGTCCATATCGTCCATTGCTGTTTACCTCCCCTGCGTATTTTTTCTATCAAAGGCGGGCGGCAGAATGCCGCCCCTACGGGCGCCGCGGATGATGGTTGTGCGGCGGGTTGTGAATGCCGCCCTTACGGGGTTCCAATGATGTTTGCGCGGCGGCTTGTAAATACCGCCTTTACGGTGTTCGGAATTGAAGATCATTTTTTTGTGTTTCATCGTCTTTCTTCGCTTGCCCGACTGTGCCGTCCGCGAGCGCTTGTAATTCTTTTTCTACTTCTTCCAGGCTTTTGCTTTTTCTGACGATAGACAGTACCAATGCCATCAATGCGCGAAATTGGAAATCGGTCATTATTTCTTCCTCCTGTATCAACGCTTGTGCCATTTTCATCACTCCTAACCGGGCGGCAGAATGCCGCCCCTACGGGCGCCGCGGATGATGTTCTTGCGGCGGGTTGTGGATGCCGCCCCTACGGCTTTCCAATGATGGTTGCGCGGCGTCTTGCGGATGCCGCCCCTACGGGCGCCGCGGATGATGTTTTGCGGCGGGTTGTGGATGCCGCCCCCGCGTCCCTATGGGGTTTGTTGTTCGTCGGCCTGGGCAACTGGCGAGGGTTGCGCGGCCAGATCTTTTCTGAACTGTTCCATGTCCGGGATGAAATACCAGAGGGAGTCGATGATTTTGTTCTCGCCCGGAAGCACGTAGGTATCGATCCCTTGCTCCATCAGCTGAACCGACACGCCTGCTACGGCGGTCATCTCGTTGAGGGTCAGATCTGTGTCCATGATTCGGAGGGCGGCTTCGAAATAACGGGTTAGATTGGGCAGCTGGCCTAATCTAAGCATATTCTTTGCCAGTGTGACTAAGACCTCCTGCTGGCGCGCCATCCGGTCCATGTCGCCCCCGACGGTTCCCCGGTAGCGCATATACGCCAGCGCGTTCCGGCCGTTCAGGGTCTGCGGGCCTTTTTGCAGATCAATGCCTTCCAACGGCACATACATGCGCACGGGCACGTCCATGTCCACGCCGCCGACCATGTCGATCAGTTCTACCACGCCCTCGAAGCTGATGGCCGCGTAACGGTCAATGCGGGTATTCAGCAATTCTTCCACCGCCTGCCGGGCCAAATCCACGCCTCCGTACACATAGGCCGCGTTGATTCTGTCATAGGAACCCGGCTTCAGCTCAACCCGCGTGTCTCTGGGAATGGACAGCAGCCGGGCTTTCTTCTCCCGGTTGTCAATGGAGAGCAGCATAATGGTATCGGTACGGTCGTTGAGCCCTTCCCTTCCGTCCAGGCCCAGAAGCAAAATATCAAACCGGTCAAAGGCGTATTCCTGCGTCTCGTTCTCCTCGCGGACTTCCTCCTCCGGCAGCTCCAAATAGTTCTGCTGGAAAAAATATCCGCTGATGCCCGCTCCCGCCGCCAGCACGGCGAACAGAATCAGCAGAGCGATCAAAACGCGCTTTCGCGCCTTGTGCTTTGTACTGATGAAGATCACCTCTTACGCGTTGTGTTCTAATGATATATACCCTGTCTGCGATTCGTAGTTTGGAAATTCGCGTCTGTCAGGGACGGGCGGCAGAATGCCGCCCCTACGGATGCGTCATTCCCGGTACCGCAGGGGTGGCATCCTCCCCATCCGCCGGCGCCTGTTACTTAATTCTTAGCCAATCTAATATAAATCGTCTGACTCGCGGCGTCCCATTGAACGGAAGCCCCTAACTGCTCCCCCGCCCAGCGCAAAGGCACCAGCATCCGGCCTTCCATCACCGTCGGAACCGCGTCCAGGGGCGTCTCCTGCCCATCGACCCAGGCCGAGGCTTGATCCAGAACCAACTCTATTACCCGACCGTCTTTACGGTAAACCACTTTCTTCAGCGTGTCAACCCATTCCACCTGAGCGCCCAGCTGCTCCCCGATAAAACGGATGGGGACAAAAGTACGCCCGCCCATCAAAACAGGAGGCGCTTCCAGCGCGTATTCCGTTCCGTTCACGAATCCACGGGGATCCCCCACCGTCAATTGAATTTCTGTAAACAAATGCCGCCGCAAGACGGCAATTTCATTCTCAAGCCATTGGATTTCCGCTTCTCTCTGCCGGATCTTCGTTTCCAGCGGCGCCGTCGCCTGAGCCAGCCACTGATTGAAGTAGGTCTGGGTCATCAGGGCTTCCCCCGCCTGCGAAGCCGCCGAAGCTGCCGGAACCGCCGAAGCCGTCACAAGCCAGATCAAAACGCCCGCGAAAAAAATCCCCATCCGGCGCGGCGCCGCGCTGATCTTCGCGTTTATTCTTCCAAAGAAACCCATCCGAATACCCTGACGCTCAGAAATATCCCCGCGCTCCGCCGCTTCCGCGCTTATCCTTCCGAAGAACCCCCTCGGGAGACCTCCCGGCCCCGCCGGTTTGCCGCGGCTCCTCATGACGCGTCCCTCTCTTGAGTCAAATGAATGCTGCGGCTTCCCTGATCATACCAGACCACCGCCCCGAAAGCGTCCGCCGCGGCCCGCAAGGGAATCATCATGCGCCCCTTGGCCTCATCGATAAAAGGAGGCGGGTTCGCCGTCAGCGACACAGGCTGCGCGTCGCCGCGAATATATTGGATCATCTCCGTATCCCGGTTCCGCACACGCAAGGTCCGGTCCCCTCTGGTCAAAACCGCGGTTTGGAAATTCACGTCCCACTGAACCGTCACGCCCAACGCCTGGGCCGCCCCCCGCAAAGGCAGGAATGTCACGCCCTCTTTCAGCAATGGAACCGCGTCCAAATAAAGAATTTCGCCGTCCTGAACCATAATATCGGAATCCAAGTAAAATGTCACATGTTCCGCGCCGTAGAAAGGGCGCCTTTGCTCCTCCTCATGAGGCGCGATCCCTTCCGGCCTCAAGGCGTCGTTCCGGTCGAGGGTCACCTCCAAAACCTTGCCCGCCACCAAATCAAGCTCCGGCGGGCCGCCCCCGTATCCATACAAAAAATTCGACAGCGGCCACAGTATCTGATCCTCGCTGACGACCGCCGCGATCCGCGGTACGCCCTCCACGGAAGTCCGCATCATAAAGGAGACGCGCCCGTCATAATCCGTGCGCAGCCAGTGGGTCAGGCCGCCATCCAAATCATAAAACAGATCTTTATCCGGGCGGTCGCTGGCAATCCCCACCATCGCCCGGCGCAGGGGGTTCAATCCGGCGTCCCTGAGCAATATCCCGATTCGCGCCTCAATCAGGCCCTCCGGCAGATATTGTGTGTCTTCCAAATAAATACGGGATACCGCCATATCCTGCTTCTGAATCCGCGTTTCTTCCTCCGCGGCGCTCAGATTCCCCCGCGCTCCCGTCAGCCATATACCCGGCGCCCAGGCGCCGATGAATACCGCCAGCCCTATCGCGCCGCACAAAAAACGTTTCATAACGGCCCCCGTTGCGTTTTGCGATTCGTAATTTGGTCCCTGCGACTCCGCCTGCCACCCCTCCCAAGAGGGGAATTTTTTCAAAGTCTTTATAAGTTTATTGCGCTGTCACCAGCCAGCCTGCCACCCAGCCTGTGGAACCGTCCGGCAATTGCACCTGATACCAATCGTTATCCACTTTAACAATGGTGAAAGTATCGCTGCCCACCAGTCTCCTGACGACTGTGGAAGACGTATTGGGGCTTTGTCTCAGATTGACCACCGAGTCAACGCTGACTCTGGCCGTCTTGCCGATCACATCCACCGGAACCACCGGAGTCGTGGTCGGCGGTACGGGCGTCGGGACAGTCCCGGCGGGATTGGAGGGATTGGAAGCGGAGGGCGCCGTGGGGTTCACGGGTTCACTGGGCCTGACGGCGTCAGTGGGCAGTCCGGCTTCCCCCATCAGGGTCAGCAGTTCATTCTCCAAGACCTGAGTCTTCACCTCCAGATCCGCCAGCTTGGTCTCCAATTCCTTCACGCGTTCGTCCACCGATTTGTCGGCGTAGCTCTGGGTAACCAGGGGATCAAACACGGATCCCGGGCTGAAAGACGACCCCGCGACCTTGCTGCCTACCCAGAAACCGATTACGACGGAGGCAATCACACCAACAATGACGAAAAAAACAACTTTTTTCATAAAAAGCCTGTCATCCTTTCGTACTTAGGACTCGTTAAACAATAACCTGCGATTTTTCACTTGCCCTTTCGCCGTCGGACTGCGTTGTCGTCAGTCGCCATACCACCCCGGGTATGCCTCCTTCCTCCGCCTTGTCCGGCGA
>JAISDM010000009.1 GCA_031264885.1 Peptococcaceae bacterium
ACGCGAAAATTATGTCAAAAGGGCAGGTTACGATTCCTAAGGAAATACGCAATCTCTTGAAAGTGGCGGAAGGCGACCGGATCACATTCATTTGCGAGGATGATTACGCCATCGTAATGAACGCAAATATCTATGCAATGCGTACGCTGCAAAAGGAAATGGCGGGCGAATGGGAAAAAGCGGGAATTCACAGTGAAGAGGATGTCCTTGAACTTTGCCGGGAAGTACGAGCGGAGATTGAAGGTCGATGATAAATTCTTCGGCAAGACGGGTGATGCTGGATACAAACATTCTATTTTCCGCTATGTACAAATTTGAGGGTACGCCGTTCGACGCTTTTGTCAAAGCGTCGAAAATGCCATATCGTCTTGTTTTGTGCGATCAAATCATTGATGAATTGCGTCGTAATTTTAACCGCAAATTTCCCGCAAAAATTACGACAGTCGAGCGATTTCTTTCCATTGCTCATTATGATCTGATAACGCTCACATCTGAGGATGGAATGTTTGACGATGAGGAAAATATCCGCGATATGGACGACCGTCCTATTCTCCGCGCCGCCAAAAAAGCACGGGTCGATATTTTTGTTACAGGCGATAATGATTTTTTGGAAAGTTCGGTGACAATGCCAAAAATCATGACAGCGGCGCAATTCGTTATTCTCTGAAGGGAAAATGAGGCGCCTGATTTCTAATTCGGAACACCCGTATGGCGCAGACAAATTTAAACAACTCCATCACAGTGAGAAAAACGAGGAAAATCCCGCGTGAAAAGGAGTGAAACGTTATGTCCAAGAATTATGCCGTGAAGGATACGACTAAGGTACAACGTGAAAAATACGCAAACGAAGCGATGTCAATCGTTCTGATCGACGCGCCGGAACCGTCGCAGTTCGCGCAGGATTGCATGCGGGAATACATTGACGGCAAGCGCGAGTTAAGCGATGTTCGACAGAAGATTATCAACCATTATCGTGCGACTGAAAATACGTGAGCCCTATCTGTTTGACAATGTTGATTTCTTTTGTCACCGAATTTTTGGATTCCGGGTCAAGCCTGAAGTCGAACCTGACTTCGCCCGGTGGGCGAGGGAGGGAAGGTGAGACTGGGCAGACACGTGGTAAAGTTGATGTATGGATGCCCGAATGCCGGAGCAGCCATGGATGGCTGAGCGACGGGCGTGTCGCAAGACGCGCAGATTGAACCCGTGTCCTGACCCGGAATGACGGGACGGGGCGCCGAAGGGGGTCGAATATCCAAAACTACAATTCGCGGATCTGGAAAAATCTGTGTTGACTTCTGCTTCAACAGTTGATACAATTGTTGTAACAAATTGAGACATACCCGAAGCCGAATCCAGCCTCGAAGGGGAGGCTGCGGCTTTCGGAGAGATTTTTCAGAGGTGAATTTTATGCCGGATCTTTTCCTGATTTCAGGTGTGTCCTGTTTTGGTCTCTTTGCCATTCTTGCTATCTATGCCGCGCTCAAAGGGAATAACATCCTTTTGGGCGGGATGCTGGTTTGTTTAGCCGGTTCCGGCGCCGCGTCCATCTATGCCATCCATCTGCAATCCGTCGGAATTCCGGAACTCGATCAGAAGGTTTTCGTCGCTGTAGATCTCAATGGGCTGAATAACGCCGAATCCGGCGAGCCCGAAGCGGACAATGCCGCTCCGTCTCCGGAGAATGCCGCGCGCGCTATGCTCCTGGCTGAGGCGAACGCCGCTTCGTCTCCCGCGGTATCTCAGGCTGAACGGAACGCGTCCGCGTCTCAATCCGACTCGGATTCATCGGACGCCGCCGCCCCCGGCGGTATCGATGTGGGCGTCGTGACGCATACGGAGGATTTTGCCGGGGATGTCGTCTCGGCTCCTGCCGCGCCTATTACAAAATATGTTATGTCTGATCTGTCGGACACCGGCGGGATTTCTCCCATCGAATGGGAAGACCGTCTTCGCCGCGAACATCTTGTCGTCATCGAAAAACGCTACAGAGAATTGTTGGAATCTCAGGGACGGCTCGGCAGCCAAGCCGGCGGCGCGGCTTCCGCGAATGTAACCGGCGGCGGCGCGGCCGGCAGTGATTCCGGCGATGTGGACGGGGGCGATTCCGAAGACGCCGAAAGTGAAACTGCCGCGGGGGAAGCATCTGCCGAAGAAGGGGAAAATGCCGTGAGCGGGGACGCGGGGAGCGTGGTTCCGGAGAATTGATCTTTTATAATTTCAATTCAGGCTTTGGAGATTCGCGTCGGCACACATATTCGATGAAATTAGAATTCTCAGCGTCATTCCGGGCTTGACCCGGAATCCAAAAGAATGAACCTGGATTCTGGGACAAGCCCAGAATGACAAGATTATGATAGTTTTTGGACGGTCTCGGGCGGCAGAATGCCGCCCCTACTTATTTATAATCCCGAATCCGGCGCCGTTATAATAATGGCTCAATATCTCCTGATATGTCTTCCCCTGCGCGGCCAAATCTCCCGCGCCGTACTGGCACATGCCCACCCCGTGGCCGTATCCCTTTGAGACGCATTCCAGCCCGTCCGAAGTGATTTGCACCTGGAAATTGGACGAAGGCAAGTCCAACAGGCTTCGGAACTCACTGCCGCTGAAGCTTTGCCCTTGGGCCAACACCGTTTTGACCCGGTCGGTTTCGGTTCTTTCCTGAATCTGTACGATGTCCTTCATGCCGGCGCCCGTGAAAGCCGCCGCCGGCAGTTCGTCGAGATGGGTTCCCAGTCTTTGATCCGCCTGAGCCAGGCTGTAAGTCAAAACCTGAGCGGAATGCCGGTCCTGATGACCGGTACAGGCCACGGAGCGCAGGTACGGAACCGGATCGCCGCCCCATACGGACTGCGCGTTCTCGGTGCGCTCGCCTCCGCAGGACGCGTGATAAAGCGGATCGATTATTTCTCCGTCATAAAGCATAATCACATTGCGTGTGGCGTCCACTGCCCGCTGGATTTTCGCCGCGTTTTGACCGTACTGCGTCCCCCACCGGCGCTTCATTTCCGCTTCGTCAATCCACGCCTGATTGATCTGATGATCGCTGCTCAGCTGCGCCCGGGGATCTATTTGGGCCGCCTTCGCGTCCCCGCCCTGCCTCAGCCTCCTTGCCGCGTAGGTTCTGGCCGCCACCGCCTGGGCTTTCAGCGCTTCCTCATGGAATGACGCCGGCATTTCCGCCGCCACCACGCCGACCAGGTATTCTTCCAGATCCAAATCCAGTATTTCTCCCGTCTGATGGGCCAAAAGCCGCAAACGCACGCCTGCGGGCTCAACGGGAGGGGGCAAGTC
>JAISDM010000010.1 GCA_031264885.1 Peptococcaceae bacterium
TTATCCGTAATTGTTGATGAGATAGCTGAAACCGCCGGCGCCGTATTCGTTCAGAAAAAAATAATTTGAGAGGCTGCGCTGCCGCGCGGGATTGTTTTCATAAAGGATATCCCGGGTCAGCTCCGAAAGCCCCTCGTTCAGCCAGTATTCCGTGGAAGGCGGCTGTTTGCCGGGGTTTTTTAATAACTTATAACTGAAATTGATCAGATGCTGGAGCTCGTGAATGACGACGAGTGTGTTTGAGCTGTCGAGGGCGCTGACCTCCACGTAGAACATATCCGCGTAGTTGGAGCGGGGGTTGCTGTTGGATCTCGGGTAGAAATTGGCGGAGGTAAAATAGCCCGCCACATTCGCCATAGACGGGTCTGTAAAATTGGTGATCAGCACGATGGCGCCGCCGTTTGAGTCCAAATCGTAGGGCTGGCCGAAATATTTGTCATTGGCTGAATCGGGGTTCAGCATGAAATGGGAACTCTGTTCCAGCTGTTCCGCGTAGGCTAAGGCCGCCGCCGACGGAACGCCGCCGGTGGGGAAGAATCGCTTTCTTTCCGGATAAAGCGCGGAATTGAATTTGTCGTTGACATAAATCAGCAGGTGGCTGGTTTTGGCGACTAAGGTGGCCTGGATCGAGGTTTGGCCTTCATAGAAGCTTTGCTGGTGCCCGACCTCGGGAATGGCCAGCGCGCTGACGGCGGGATCGCCGGTCATCCGCTCCCATAAGGCGTCGATTTCTTCCTGGGCAGGCGTGTAATCGGCGATGTCCGGGCCTATGACGCCCATGTCCGCCGCGTATGCGTCTGCCGCGTATGCGTCTGTGGAGGCGCCGGCGCCTTCCGCAATCGGTTGGGCGGCGTCGGACCGCAAATGATAGGGGGTCCGAAGGTCCTCCAAACGCAGGATTTCGTCACGGACGGCGGCTTCGGGGGCTGCCGCCGCAAAAGCGCCGTTTTGAACGATCAAGAACAGGGTCAGAATCACTTGAAACAGTTTTCTTTTCATCCATCGGTCTCCTTGTGTTGTATTTCCTTGTGTTGTATCTTCGTGTTCTACTGGCTGGGAAACAGTATATCATTGATGAATGGTCCGTTCAAGTGAACTTTCCGCGGTTTGGGGTGGCAAAATATGGAGGGCTGCGCAAAATTTCGTTGAAGGCGGCGTTGGGTTATGATATACTCGACGTACACGAGTATAATGAATCGCGGGTATGCGGAGAGATGAGGTATGAATGATGAAATCAAAGTCTCATAGACCGCTTTGTGAATGAAGAACCGTCGCCGAAGCCCGGGAACGTTTTTCCGGAAGGCATAAAGACGGAGGGGTATCAGACATACACGTACTCCGACGATTTCTCGTACTATGCGGCGGGTGTGCCTTCCTTTATAAACGGCTTCCTTCTGCAGGAGGATATGAAGACCGTTTTCCCATTCTACGAGCGGTATTATCACACGAACTTTGATACGAAAGAGACCTACAACGAGGATGCCGCCCGCTTCAACACGGAGTTCTACGGCGCTCTCGCCATTCGCGTGGACCAAGCGCCCGCGCTGGAACTGGATTACACGGCGCAGTACGACAGGCTGCGCGCCGGATTGGACGCGGCGCTTGCGGAGGCCGCCGGCGCGGACTACGGCGGATACGCGAAGGCGGTCGAAGCCTACGGCGGCCAGGCCGTCAAGCTGACCGAAACGGTCGCCGCCGTCAACGCGCGATACGCGGAATTGCTCGCGGCGAACGCCTCGGACGCCGCGCAGAAGGATGTATACGCCGGCCTTGTGCGCGGGGAAATCGCCGCCATAAACAAACTGGCGGACGATATGGCCGCCATCGTTTCCGGCGTTTCGGATGTTTTTTAGCTTTTAATTTTATAGTTTTTAATTATGAAGGAATGATAGAATTAGGAGATTCGACGGCATATGGGGATTGTGGTTCAGGCCAACGGAATCAAGAAAGAATTCGGCGATTTTGTCCTGTTTCAGGATTTGAGTTTGGTATTGGAAGAAGGGGAGAAGGCGGGGTTGGTCGGCGCCAATGGCGCGGGCAAAACCACACTGGTACGGTGCCTGATGCAGAAAGAGCGCGTGGAGGCGGGAGCGGTGGGCGCCGCGCCGGGGATTTCCATAGGCTATTTGGAACAGCTGCCTGAAATCCCGGAGGATCAGACCCTGTTCTCCGCGGTGCTGGATATGTTTACGGATGTGTTTGCCCTCAGGGAATCCATGAATCTCATGGAGGAGCAGATGAGCCGGCTGGAGGGCAAGGCGCTGGAAGATATGATGAAGCGGTACGGAGAGTTGACGGAGGCATACGACAGGGAGGAAGGGTTCGCCTGTGAGGCCAAGGCCAAGAAGGTTCTCTTCGGTTTGGGCTTCTTGGAATCAGATTTTAACCGCGGGCTGGAAAGTTTCAGCGGCGGTGAAAAAACCCGGGTCAGCCTGGCGCGCCTGCTGGTGCGGGAACACCAGTTCTTAATACTGGACGAACCCACCAACCACCTGGACTTGGCGTCCATGGAATGGCTGGAGGACTATCTGAAATCCTATAAAAAAACCCTGCTGATCATTTCCCATGACCGGTATTTCCTGGATCAGACGACCCAAATTACGTTTTTTATGGAAAACGGCCGGATCAAGCGGTATCCCGGATCCTACAGCCGCTTTCTGGAGTTGAAAACAGAAGAGGATTTGGCGTTGGGGCGCGTCCGGGAAAAACAGCAAAAGGAAATTGAGGCCCTGGAGGATTACATTGAGCGGAACCGGGCGGGCATCAAGTCCAAGCAGGCCCGGGGCAGGCAGAGCAGGCTGGATCGGATGGAAATCGTTCAGGCGCCCGTCAGGGAGCGCCGGATCGCCTTAAACAGCAAGAACGTCCAGATTTCCCGAAGCGGAGATAAGGTGCTGACCCTGGACGGGGTTTCCTTCGGATATCCGGGCCGGCCGCTTTTCAGCCGGCTTCAGGAAGAGGTGCGCTACCAGGAACGCGTGGCCTTGGTGGGGCCCAACGGCGCGGGCAAAACCACTTTGCTCAAGCTGATTATGGGTCAGTTAAGTATGGATGAGGGCAAAATCTACTGGGGCAGCAGGGTCAAGAAGGGTTATTTTGACCAGGAACACGGAAATTTGCGCCGCGGGCGGACGGTGCTGGACGAGCTGATCCAAAGCTACAGCATGACCCTCCAGGAAGCCCGGGATCATCTGGCTCAGTTCCTGTTCCGGGAGGACGAAATTTATAAACGGATAGAGGATTTAAGCGGGGGAGAGCAGGGGCGGCTTTCTTTTTTAAAGCTGCTGCTCGAAAACGCGAATTTTTTGATTTTGGACGAGCCGACCAACCATTTGGACATCGCCTCCAGGGAAGTCATTGAGTCGTTTTTGAAAAATTATCCCGGAACCATTCTGGCGGTGTCCCACGACCGGTATTTTTTGGACGCGATCGCGACCCGGATTCTGGAAATCGCCGATGACGGCGTCGTCTCGTACCTGGGCAACTACACCGATTATAAAATGAGGAAAGCGGCGTCGAAGCTCCAGGCGGCCGCGGTAAAACCGGCGAAAGAAAAGAAAAAAACTCGCCCGGCAGGGGATTTGGCCAGAATCGACGGAGATGCCGCCTTCAACCGCGCCCACAAAGTCAAATTGCGCAGCGGCGTCCAATTATTGGAGAAAGAAATCGAAACCGCCGAAACGCGGCTCCAGGAATTGTCCGCGGTTTTGACCGACGCCCAGACGTATCAAAGCAACGAAGCCGCGCTCAAGGAAATCATTCAGGAGTATCAAGCATTGGAAAAGAAGCTGCCGCTGATTTATAAGGATTGGGAGCAAGCCGCCGAGGAATTGGCGCAGCTGGAATGAGGGGCGCTCCGCGCCCCGTTCCCAAGTTAGTTTACATAATACTGATTATCGGAAGTAAAACGCCCGCGTTTTTCCGTTCATAATCAGGTAATGTGGCTGATCTGGGTTTGTTGGCTTATTTGAAGTTCGTTGTGCGTTTTTCTTCCGATAATCAGGTTTGCGTGGGCGATCCGGGCTTGGGCGGCTTATTTGACTTCGTGGACGTTCATGCTGCGTCGGAAGTAAAACGCCGTTATTTTTCCGTTCATAATCAGGTAATGTGACTGATCTGGGTTTGGGCGGATTATTCTGTGTTCGTTGTGCGTTTTGCTTCCGATAATCAGGGTACCGTGGGCGATCCGGGTTTGGGCGGCTTATTGGACTTCGTGGACGTTCGTGCTGCGTTGGAAGTAAAACGCCCGTATTTTTCCACCCTCAATCAGGCTGAGTGATCTATCTGGGTTTGGGCGGATTATTCTGAGTTCGCTTTGCGTTTTGCTTCCGATAATCAGGTGTATCCCCGTACAGACGCATCATTCACGGTACCGTAGGGGCGGCATTTTGCCGCCCGTGACCGTCCAAAACAACAAAAATCGCATGGAAACGCACCCTAAATATTGCCGGGCTTGTCTATCCTCCGTCATTCTGGGCTTGTCCCAGAATCCAAAAATGATAAACAAAGAACCTAGATGCTGAGACGAGCCCAGAATGACAAAAAAATGGCGTCGGAATGGCAAGATGTTTCGCGAAAAATGTGGACGCTGTCTCTGCGGAGAAACGCGGGCGGACATCGACGTGAAAGAAGAAAACATCAAGGAGGGATTTATCTATGGCAACATGCGTTAAATGTGGGGCGGAATTGGAAGAGGACGCGATATTTTGCAATCAGTGCGGGCAAAAAGTGGAGCGGGCGACCTTCGGCGGGGGGAGCGGTGCGGCTGCTGCCGGCGGCGCCTCTGCGGGTATAGGAAAAACGAATCAAAGAAACGAACGTGAGACGTCTGCCGTAAGGAGGCGTCCCAGAATCGAGCTGATCGTCGCAGCTGCGTTGTTGGTTTGCGCCGCTGCTGTGTTCATGTTTGTTTTCAGCCGCGACGGCGACGGCGGTCAGTTAGCCGCGCTTTATTTGAAGGATAATGAAATCAGCTATACTTTGCTGAAAAACGGCAAGCCTGCGGAGATTACGGAACGCTTATCAACCGATGAAGTTTTTGACGACGTGGGGGAAATTCTTGGGCTCGGAATATTCACGCTCTTGAGCGAAGACGGCAGCAGAATCTTTTATCCTGACAGGCACACTGGATACCTTGACTCTTACTCCGGAGTCAATCTTTATGTCCGGAATTTGAAAGGGAAGAATCAAGACGCCGTAAAAATCGACTCTGATGTCCGCCTCTATTGCGCGCCCGTTTCGTCGGATAAGGTTTTCTATATCAAGTCGGACGACGGTGTTCTGTACGAACATGATCTCGGCGATAAGACAAAGATTGATTCGGATGTCGCACTCTTTTATGTCGACGATGCGGGAACAAAACTGCTTTATGTCAACAGCGAAGGGGAACTGTACAGCAGATTCGGCGGCGGAGATAAGGTGCGAATCGACAGCGGCATAAGCTCTTTGTTGAAAGTTTCGGATGACTTGAGCGCCGTCTGGTACGAAAAAAACGAGTCACTCTATCTCAAAAAGAACAATGAGGACAAAATTAAAATTATCGCGGATAATACCGGCGTTGATCTTAACTCTTTTAAGATTTATTACACAGGCGAGATTTATTATGTGCGCTATGAGGATGGTTCCCCCGCTCTTCTGTATTACTACAACGGGAAGGATTCGGTTTTGATGGATAAATTGAATTTCCCTGCTTTTGGGACTTCTTTTACGACATATGACGACAATACCCCCTTTGTCATTTATGCATCGTGGAATGAAAATGGAGATTCCGAGATACACGCCGCCGCCGGATCTGTGTCTATGAAAGTGGTAAGCATGGAAGATCTTGAGGATTTGTTCGCGGATTATTATAATTTTGCAGGCATATGGATCAATAAGGATATTACTGCTGTTTATTTTCTGTTGGAAAAACAAGAATCGGGCTATGACTTATATGTTCTTCCCATGAATGGGGGCATAGCGGGAAAAATGGAACTTTACGACAGTGATGTTTCCGAATTCTTCACTTTCGGCGGCGACGGGAATTCCCCGGTTTATTTCAAAGATGTAAGGAATAATATGGGAGACTTATATGTAGACAAGGTTCGGGCGGACTTCGATGTTTACGTCAGTTCTGTCATGAGCGCTAAGAATACAAAAACGCTTGTGTATAGCACCGATTGGGACGGTTCCAGGCAATACGGGACGCTGAAAATATACGACGGGACGGCGAAAAAGATCGCCGACGACGCCCATATCTTTTTTCCTATAAATGACAAATGTGTTCTGTATTTGCTGGATTATGACACGGACAGAGGGAGGGGTGATTTGTATTTCTACGACGGCGATAAGGGAAGCAAGCTGGACGAGGATGTGACGGGATTGATTCCCGGAAATATTGCTTGGATAATGCAGCAGATGTACGCGTATGAAATGAACTATCGGACAAGTGAGAGCTACAAAACAATTGGCCGGCTTATGGACAAGGGATTCCGGGGCGCGGGATTAG
>JAISDM010000043.1 GCA_031264885.1 Peptococcaceae bacterium
ATTGGGCAGTTGACAGTTGACAGTTGAGGGCAAGTGACAGTTAAGGGCAAGTGACAGTTAAGGGCAAGTGACAGTTAAGGGCAAGTGACAGTGGACAGTGAACATGCTTGCGTACATACGCGAGGGCTGTCAACTGTCAACTGCCCCTCTCAACTGTTCGCCCGCGTGCTTGATAGAGGGCAAAATGGGCTTTTTAAATTCGGTCAATGCTAATTGGGAACAAAAAACAGGCCATTTATGTACACATGAAAAAATGTTCGAATGAATGTGCTATACATATACTAAATATGTCAGCAGAAATCGACATAAGTCGACATCCGTGGGCAATATTATTTTGCGAACTCTGTTATTTTTCTGCAGCGCTTCTGCGGCGCTATTATACCACAGGCGCGAAGCGCCGTCGTGGTATATGCAGTTCAATCATGTATCATGTCTGCTTGCGGACATGATACCACAGGCGCGAAGCGCCGTGGTGGTATATGCAGTTCAATTATGCCACGGCAAAGCGATAAAACAGAATAACAACAGTGCTGTACTGCGGAGGGCTCCGGGCGGCGTTTCCATTAGCGCGCGGGCGGGGCGGCAGGAAACAGGGAAGTTGAGGATATGGACATGGTCAAACAGGGGAAACGCGGATTATCGCTGCTGATGGCGTTTGTGCTGGTATTCGGGCTGCTGCCTGCGGGGTTTGCGTCGGCGCAGGTGCCGGATAACAGTGCGGCCGGCAGGACGCGGCCTTATGACGGCGTGGATTTTGAGAGCATGATCAGCGAT
Organism: Peptococcaceae bacterium; assembly: GCA_031264885.1. Lineage (GTDB taxonomy): Bacteria > Bacillota > Peptococcia > DRI-13 > UBA5745 > JAISDM01. The sequence continues at coordinate 775 of JAISDM010000043.1, forward strand.
CACTCCGGAATCTACTACGGGGCGTATGACCATGCCGTCGACTATATCCGCGACGGCGGCGGCTTCTGGAACGGGTCCGACTATGTCCATGACGGTGTAACGAGGCCCATATTGTGGCGCGCCATGGGCGAGGATCGCAATACATACGACGAGGACTCCGAGACGATCACCGTCCTGAGCGAATATGTGCTGGACGGGCAGGCCTTCAACGCCAGCAGATATGACGAGGAAGAAGCCAATTATTATGTCGGGTCGGCCATGGAGGAATGGCTGGACGACACGGTTCAGACTGCCTTTTCCGGGCAGGAGCAGGACGGCATGGCGGGCGCCGATGTTGTGACGGGAAAGTATGACCAAGCGGGCTGCGAGATAGAAGATAACGATTTTCCGCAGGAGACGTACCAGCAGCTCTATCTGCCGTGGGGGAATGTGCCTCAATATAATGCACCGGAGATTTATTGGTCCGCGGGGAATGAGGCCGACGCGGCGTATGAAATAACGGACACCGGCGCTACTTTCAAAGGCGGCGTGGAACTGGACACAGCCGCGGGCTGGCAGCTCCGCACGCCCGTTTATTCCGATCCTAACGCTGTAATCGGCGTCTGGGGCGTGCCCGGCAACGATACTGAGACCGGTAATGTCCCTGTCAACCGTCCCGCGGGCGTCCGTCCCCTTTTTCAATTGGACCCGACGCGGGTGATTTTCGCGTCGGAGATCCTGGCGAATACCACGGGCCGCGCGGACGCGACGCAAGCGGACGCAAATTACAGCGCCGCAGCGGGCGGCGGGAAAAATTTCAAGCTGACGGTCACGTCTTCCCAATTGCGTCTGGACAATCTTACGACGGCTGCCGGTCTGCAGGTTTTGAACTCGACGACCCTCACCGTCGCGCCGGGCGCGGACCTTGCGTTAAAAGGCACGGCTACGGGCAATGGCAATTCCGTCAATTATAAGATCGTGGCCGATACGGCGGCCGACCGGACGATCGTGGGCTACGGCGCCGCCGCGGCGGACGCGGAAGGCAGCCCGCAGGCACTCACGGTTCCCCTCAAGAACCTGGCGGGAGACGACCTTGCGCCCGGCTACTACACCGTCTATATTTGGGAGCAGCTGTCCAAAGAGAAAAACTCAGACGAGGGCTCCGTGCCCCTGTCTTTCCGGCTGAAGGTATGGGAGCCGGACCCGGACGCCGACGCGTTCCAAATCTGGAACTGGGACGATCTGTCGCAGGTCATGTACCAGCAGGAATACAACGGCGTGACGAAGTTTGAGCTGATGCAGGACCTGGGAATCCCGAAGCAAACAGATACTTACGGCAAAGGGGCGCTTTCGGGGCGCTCCGGCAGCGAGAAATTCGGCTGGTATGGGTACCAGGGCTATACGGGCGCGGAAGGGGACTTCTCCACGGGGACGAAGGGCTCCGGTTCCGGCTGGGATGGCGGCCGGGGCTGGATACCGCTTGGCTCCTCATACTCCGAATACGAAGACGAAGACGAAGAATACGACGACAAGACCATGCAAATGCCCTTTATGGGGATGTTTGACGGCCGGGGACACACCATAAGCGGCCTGTGGATCGACAAGCAGACGGTCACAAATGAGACCGGCCTGTTTGGCTACGCCGAGGGCGCGGAGATCAGAAATCTCAGCGTCGCGCTTGCGTCGGCGGGTGTGAACGGCAACCATATGACAGGCGCTTTGGCGGGCGGCGTTTCCGGCTCCGGCGTGGAAAACTGCCATGTGCTGGGGGGCTCCGTATCCGGCGGGCAGCAGCAAACCATGATCGGCGGCCTGCTCGGCTTTGCGGAAAACAGCACGATTGCGGATTCTTCCGCTCAGGCGGCGGTAACCGGCGATTGGCATCTGGGCGGCCTGGTGGGGTACGCTTTAGACGTATCGATTCAAGGCTGCTACGCGACGGGAAACGTCACGGGAAACCCCGGGATAATTGAGGCGACTGAGATCGGCGGCTTTATCGGCACGCTGAGCGGTTTTTATGACATCAACGGCTGTTTCGCGACCGGGGCTGTGAGCGGCAACTATGTTTTGGGCGGTTTCATCGGGCGGATCAATGCGGGTGCAGACGATCCTCGGGACGGAATAACCGCGAACGGCATGTTTTCCATACAAAACAGCTACAGCATGGGAAAGGTGACCGTGAACGGGACGCTTGCGCAGAACGTCAGCGGCTTTATCGGGCATTTTTGGGGAAACGGCGGCATCGCGACTATTGAGAATTGCTACGCGACGGGGGACGTCAGGATCGAGGCCACCGCACGGGAGAACTGGGACGGAAATCAGGAAACCATGGCCGGCTTCGTCGGCGGAAGCTGGGGCGGTCCCGCCGAGCTCAGGATCGCAAATTCCTATTACGCGGGCACAATAACGGCGGCGGAGCCCGACTTATTCGAGATCCTCGCTTTCGTCGGCCGCCAGGAAACCTGGTGGGGAGACTGGGAGACCGGGGCGGAGAATATCGGGTATGTGATAAACAACTGCTATTACGACGTCACGAAAAACGCGGGCTTAGACGCGGCGGGAACCAATGTTACAGCCGACGGAATCACGGGGAAGACCACGGCGCAGATGACGGGTACGTCAATGCCGGGGCTGCTGTCGTCCGGCGTCTTTGTTTACCGCGCGCCCGAGGGGAAATTCTCCTTCTATCCGCAGCTTAAGCGCTTCGCGCCCACGACGGGCCTGCTGGGGTCCAGCAGCTGGAGTCTCTCTGAAATGCTTTCGGTGGAAAGCGTGAAGGTGGGCGAGGGCGGTTCCGGGGGAAATCCGGGAAACCCGGGAAATCCGGGAGAGCCCAACGATCCCCACGACCCCCCCGAGCCCACCGATCCTCCCGAGCCTCCGGACCCGGACGCCTATCAGATCTGGAACTGGGCGGACCTGGCGGACGTGATCAATCAAGTGACCGGCGGCGGCAAGACCAAATTCGCGCTGATGCAGGATTTGGGCGTGCCGAATGAGGGCAATTACGGCGACGGAACGGGCTCCGGGCGCGATGGTGATGACAAATACGGCTGGTACGGCTATCAGGGCTTTACCGGCGATGAAGCGGACTACACGGGTACAAAAGGCAGCGGCGCGGGCTGGCAGGGTACGGCGGGCTGGTTCCCCATTGGCGAGCAAACAAAGCCTTTTACCGGCAGCTTTGACGGCCGGGGACACACGATCAGCGGCCTGTGGATCAACGGGCCGTCGGGCGTCGGCGTGGGGCTGTTCGGATACGTCACGGGCGTGGACACAGGCGACGGGGAACCCACGGAGATCAAGAATCTGAACCTCTCCATCGCGGGCGAGGTGAAAGGCGACTTTAAGGTCGGCGGCCTGGTGGGTATGCTGAACGGCTACGACGGAGAAAGCTATATTGAAAACTGCCATGTGCTGGACGGCGCCGTATCGGGCGGGGAAGTCGTCGGCGGGCTGGTCGGCCATGTGCTGTACGCTGAGCTGAACGAAGTCTCCTCGCAGGCGGCGGTGAGCGGCGATTCCATGCTGGGCGGCTTAGTGGGCTTCGCCGAAGGGAACCTGTACGTTCAATCCTCCTACGCGACGGGCGACGTCGCCGGAGTCACCGACGCTATAGGCGGCCTGGTGGGAGAGGTGCAGCTGAATAGCAGTGGGCTGGACCTCGAAGCGTGTTTTGCGACGGGGGATGTGCGCGGCAGCGCGGAACTGGGCGGACTTGTCGGCGTCATCCATGGCGAAGGATCCGGAAATATTGCAAACAGCTACGCCATGGGGAATGTGACCGCGGCCGGGGGAGAGGTCTTCGGCGTCGGCGGCCTTGTCGGGTTCGTGGAAGGGGATCTATACCTCTACGTTTACTATTGTTACGCGCGGGGCGACGTTACGGTCCAGTCCGGCACGGTGTCCGCATACGAGCCGGATTCTATCGCGGGCCTCGTCGGCGGGAGCGCGGGCTCGGGACCGGGCCGCGGCGCTAGCATCTATGGCGCATATTACTCAGGCACGGTAACGGCGGGCGGCGCTTTCACGCCGCGCGCGTTCATAGGCTCTCAAGGAAACGCCGATCCTGAATCGCCGTCGGGTTTTTACGACAGCACGAAAAACCCGGGCTTAGCGCCGGCGGGCGCCGGCGTTGACGACGAGACCATCACAGGGAAAAGCACGACGGCCATGACGGGCGCGGCCTTTGTGAGCGATAACGGCGATGACGGAACCCTTTACGGCGACGACGTCTTTGTGCACCGCGCGCCCGAGGGGAGCTTCGCTTTCTATCCGCAGCTCGTGCTTTTCGCGCCCACGGCGGGCAAGCTGGGGAATAATACGTGGAGCCTGACGGAGGCGCTTTCGATAGAGAGCGTGAAGGTGGGCA
>JAISDM010000051.1 GCA_031264885.1 Peptococcaceae bacterium
TTGCGCGCATATGAGCGTTAGTTAGAGATAAGTCCCGTCGCCGGGGAACGATTCATCATACGACAGCGCGAAAAATTCCCCGTCCGCTATATGAACTCGCACCCTGTCCAAGGCCAGCGCCACGACGTCCTCTCCGTTATTCGTGATCCAAAACTCCCGAGAGTCGACATAACCGGCGCCGCCGTTTCTCGGCAGCATGAGACGAAAGGGAATCTCCGACGGAAGGGTCAAGAACGCCGCCAAATTGTTTGTTTCGCCGCTCGCGTATGCTGTTTCGGATGTGCGCGCATTGAACACAAACAGCATAATTATGGATCCAATCATTAAATATTGGATGAAACGGTTTTGTGTTTTGGTCCATCCCATCTTCAACCTCACCCAGCCATCATTTAAGCGAACGCGATTTGGGCTTACCGAAGGAAATCATCCTCCGGTAAGCCCGTAACGCGTCTAAGTTCTATTGGGTCTCTTATACGAAGCGCAGTAGTACCGTGTACGTCGTATCGCCATCGTCGTCTAGTTTGAACGTAATCGTTTTGTCTCCGGCTGAAGACCACGAACCTTTAATCTTCAGCTTGTTGGTTGTTGTGTTAATTTCATAGAACGTCGCATTAAGCGTGGATCCGTTCGAACGAACATCTGTTATGGTTTTCTCCGCAAAGTTAAAGTCAATATCATAATTTAGATTTGAACTTTTGGTGACTGTTAATGTGCCGCCATTAGTAGCGCTCTCGCCATTTATGAAGCCTCTTTCCGGCGCCGGCGGCGTCAACGTCAGCGCGGGCACATCTGTCGAACTCAATAAACCGGGAATCCCCGTGACGCCTGTGTCTTTGCTTTCATCATCAGTGGCTTTTCTATAACTGAAAACGACGGATATGCCAACTTCAGACGGTTCTAACTCTTTCACGTAATCGTTCCAGTCCGCCTTGGTATTGACGTATCCCCCAAGCTGAATCGCCGTGCCGCTGCCCGTGTTATCTATCGCATCGGCAGTGTAGACACCATCGTTGTTTTCAATTTCGTACTCGGCCGCTTTCAAGACGAATTGCAATGTGGACGGATCGTCGGTAATGATATAACCTTTGCCTGCCGCGGAGTATTGAGTCTCCGTGCTTACGATGTTAACGGCGGACGGCGCCGCGTAAAGCAATACATTATTTCCATCATCAGCCTCAACATTCGCGATCGTCGTCTCCGCGTCATCCCCATACTCAATAAACGTAACGTCTTCGCCGGTTCCTGTGAGTTCTATAGAAAGCGCAATGTCAACCGCAGAGTTATTAATTGCCTTAACCGCGCCGTTTGCCGGGACAATCGTACCGCCTTTGAGTTCGTCGAGAGTAGCTTTTTCGTTGAGACCAATCGCCAACAAACCTTGCGGGTCAAGGGTGAAATCCAAAAGTTTGCCCGTGGGCAAAACAACAGAATAAATCTCCAAGTCGATGTACTCGGTTGTGCCGTCACCTGTTACGGTATCCTCGCCTTCATCCTCACCGACTGCCGCGAACACGGACGTATTCAGCGCGAATATAAGCATGAGCGCCATAATCCATGTCAGTTGTTTTCTCATTTTTTTCAAATTTAACATCTCCCTTTATCTTCGTTTTTTCTTATCCCACCCGGAGGGTCACCGCCACAGAAACCGTCGTCAGTTCCTGATAGTCGTCGTCCACAAGGTGGTAGGTAACGATCCCCTTGTACTCGCCCCTGGGGATTTCGGCGTCGAGCTGGAATTTTTCCAGTTTCGCGCCTACCGGTATGAATGGTGATGAATAGACGAGTTCGTTTGTGTCCGCCAAAACCAGGTCGAAGTACACCGTTCGCTTATTATTGGTGGAGTTCTCGACATAAGCGTTGGAAGACGGCTCGCCCGGTCCCGGGAATACCCATTCCACGTTCATGCGCGTCTCGTAATAACCGTCCTCTACCGGCTGTTGCGCCTTTTCGCGCAATTCCTCCACATTCTCCGGCACGGCGACGACACCGCGCCCTCCGGCGACAGGTTCCGCCTCGATCATCGTCGTGCGGCTGCCCGCGCCCAGGTGGAACGCCACAGCCAGCGCCGCGATCACCAGCGCCGCGGCGCCGCCGGTCAGAAGCCCCTTGCGGAACGGGTTCACCCGGCCTGCGTCTCTCTCTTCGTTCACGGCCTCTCCCTTTCATCACATTCATCAGCGGATATTTTGATGGATGCCTCCGTCCCCCTTTCCCATCGTAGATTGTGACGCCGCCATCCGCGTATATATTGCCCAACCATCCTAAAGGAATCATCACGCAATAAAGTATCCCGATTGGAAAACGGATGTCTTTATTATGTGAGGTCTCCCGGAGGATGGATCGTCACCTTCAGGTATCCTTTCCCTCTCAGGCTTGCTCCGCCGCCGGCTGTTCCTCCATGATCCGACCGTCCGCCGGCCCATCGGCCGCCGCGTTCGCCGCGGTCGCCGGCGCTTCTGACCCCGCCTGAGCAGCCTCGCCGCCCCGGATCCACGCCCATTCCTCCTGGGAAATGCTGCCCAGCAGCATCACCGATAACCCCGGATTCCCCGCGTCCTTGGCGCAGCGCAGCACAAACAGCTTATCCTTCAGCCGGCTCATATCGTAGAGCCGTTCCAGCACCCTAAATATTTCATCGTCCGGCACATCCCGCCCCGCCGTTTTCAAATCCCTCAAAAACGGGATGAGTATGCCGTCCTGGTATTTGTCCTCTTTCAAAAGCAGCGTGGCGCAGCGGATTACTTTTTCCTGATCCTCCAGCCTCTGGGCCGCCTTCAGCATATTAAAAAACAGTTCCCTGGGATTGGAGGTAATATGAAAAGATGTGGATAAATGCCGCGCCTTCAGCAGCGCCTCGCATTTCAGATACTGCGCCCAGGCTTCCCCGTGCTTCCCTTCCTCATAAAGGATGTTTCCGTAATAAAAGCAAAAATCCGGGTTCTGGGGGAATTCGTCGGCCGCCTTCCGGCACAGCTCGACCCCTTCCTCCCGCCGGTCTTGCCGGCCGATATACCATAACGTCATGTAATTATAGGCGCTTTGCCTGAGATACGCCGCCATGGGCCGCTCGCTCCTCAGCGCCGCTTCGTACCGCTCCGCCGCCTCCCGCAGATTCTCCGGCGTTGGATTGATCCGCAGGGAATCCCCCAAGTAACACAGGAAGTTGGGATCCTCCGGGTCCTTCGCCAGCTCTTCCCTCAGCATGCTTACGTTCCGGGCCGCTTTATCCCCTTCCTTATACGCGCTCTGGGAATATCCCGTGTGTATGATGCTCAGATCCGGCGCGTTCGACGAGGGACGGTCCAGGGTCAAATACTCATGAATCTTACCCACATACCGAATCCTGGGCAAGTTGCGGAATATCCGCTCCTGCTCCAGCAGCATAAACACCTGTCCCCCGTCGTCCAGCTGGACGCAGGGGCAGCGCAGGGAAAAACAGTTCTGGCGCATGTATGGGTCGCCGTCTATCTTGCTCAGGATCTTCTTCAGCTTCTGCGCGTCCTCTTTGGAAAAATACTCGTCCGCGTCCAGGAAAGCGATCCAGTTCCCCCGGGCCTGCTCGACGGCGTGATTCTTGGCCGCGGAGAAATCATTGATCCACGGGAAGTAAAACACCTTCGCTCCCATGCGCTCCGCGATTTCTACCGTCCGGTCTGCGGAACCGGTGTCCACTACGATCTGCTCGTATACCACACCTTTCCCCCAGCTCAGCGCCCGTTCTATGTTCTTTTCCTCATTCTTTACGATCATGCACTGGGATATCCTGGGGGCCCGAAGCGCGGCCTTCCCCTGCGTCCCCGCGTTGCGGATGTAATTCCGCGCCTTCCTCATACGCCCATGCCCCCTTAATCCGTCAGGCCCTTTTGTCCACCAATAATCCCGCCATCTCCCACAGCTGGGCGATCATATCCAATATCTTCTCCGGCGGGATCTCCGCGAT
>JAISDM010000065.1 GCA_031264885.1 Peptococcaceae bacterium
ATCTCAAACATGGCGCCCCTCCCATCTGAAGCTGTCTCAAGCTGTCTGACTCAATTTTACATGATTAAACACATCTGTGTCAACGTGGAAACTGGCTCCGGATATCCATCGGCCGGTCACGGGCGGCAGGATGCCGCCCCTACAAGGCGCATCGTTCACGGTACCGTAGGGGCGGCATCCTGCCGCCCGAAATCCGGATCCGCCCGTATTTGCTCAGGTGCGTTTTACTAAATAGTGCCAAACTACGAATCGCAGGCCCGGATATGACACTCTTGTCATATTTGTTTTTTTGTGCTAATATAGAGTCAAAATCGACGAAAGGGAGGATTCATGATGCCAACGGCCACGTTCTTTCGTTTGCCGGCGGAGAAACAGAAACGGATATTCCGGGCGGCGGTCAAGGAATTCGGTCACAGCCATTACTCGGAAGCGTCCATCAATCAGATCATCAAGAACGCGGGCATCCCCAGAGGCAGCTTTTACCAATATTTCGAGGGAAAAGAGGATATCTTCATTTATGTACTGGAAGAAATCAGCCGGGAGAAGCTGGAGGTATTTGCCCAGGCAATCGAAGGCGCGAAGGAAAAGGGTTTCTTCGCGTCGGTCGGCGCGGTGATGCCGGCGATCATCGCCTGGGTCGAGCAGCGCGCGGAATATAATATGATTGGTCTGCGGATGGTGGAAGAGGATTCAAAGATCGCCCGCGACTGGTTTGAACAAATGAGGGGGTCTGCGGGAGCGATACGGATGATGATTGAGAACGATCAAAAGAACGGCTGGATCCGCGGGGATGTGACGCCGGAGCTTGTGACGGAGCTGGCTTCAAGCCTAGCTTTTCCCCTGGTGCGGCTGTATTACCAGTCGGAAGATAAATCCGAGGTGGTGAAGAAGCTCGTTCTCTATTTCGATATGCTGTATCGGGGGCTGCGGAATGACGCGGCGCCGGAGGGACTGAGTTAAAAGGAGGACAGCGGACAAATGAGACAAACGGTGCTGAGAGGCGAAAACCTCAGCCGGCATTATGACGGCGGCGAAATTCGGGTAACCGCGCTGAATCAGGCCGCCTTTGAGGTTTATCAGGATGAGTTCGTGGTAGTGCTGGGGCCTTCGGGCTCCGGCAAGTCCACGCTGCTGAACCTGCTGGGCGGCATGGATCAGCCCAGCGAAGGGAAATTATGGTACGAGGAGCGGGATTTGACCGCTTTCACACCGGGCCAGCTTTCCGAATACCGCAGGGAAGTGGTGGGCTTTGTGTTTCAGTTTTTCAATCTTTTGCCTTCTCTGACGGCCATTGAGAACGTGGCTTTGGCCGCCGATATTGTGAAAGACGCCTTATCCCCCAAGGAAGTCCTGGGCATGGTGGGGCTGGCCGGCCGGGAAAAACATTTTCCCGCTCAGCTTTCCGGCGGCGAGCAGCAGCGGGTGTCCATCGCCCGAGCCATCGTCAAGCGGCCCGCGCTGCTCTTGTGCGACGAACCCACCGGGGCGCTGGACAGCAAAAACAGCGCGGCGGTGATCAAGCTGCTGCTGGAAATGGGCCGGACGCTTCACTGCCCGGTGCTGGTGATCACCCATAACGGCGAGGTGGCCCGTGTGGCGCACCGGGTTTTTTATATGAAAGACGGCAGGATCGAGCGGGTGGAAACCAACGCGAATCCCCTGCCGGCGGAGGAATTTACATGGTAGGGTTATTGTTTCGCAAAATGTTCAGGGAAATGGGCCGGAGTTTGTCCACCTACGGTGTTTGCGTCCTGATCATCGCCATCGGCTTCTGCGGTTACGCTGTCATGGGCATTGCCAACGATCAGCTGAGCGCCGCCCGGGATGAGTTTTACCGGCTGACGGCGTTCCCCGACGCCATCGCCGAGGTGGAATCCGCTCCTTTGCAGGCGGCCAGGGCGCTGATGAGGGTGGACGGGGTGGAACAGGCGGTGGGCCGGCTGTCCGAGACGGTCCGGGTGACGGGTCTGCCCCGGCGGACGGACAGCCTCCAGGATCCGGAGCTGAAGCTGATTTCCATAGGGGACGGCGGCATGGCGGTTCCATATTTGTCCCAGGGGCGGATGCCCGGCAAGGACCGCCGGGAACTGGCGGCGGGCGACGGGTTCATGGCGGCCAACGGTCTGTCCGCCGGGGATGAACTGACATTGGTGTTTCAGGGCCGTCAGACGGGCTTCACCGTCAGCGGCGGCGGCATCTCGCCGGAAAACATATACATGCTGAGATCCTCCGGCGACATGATTCCGGATCTGGCCAATTACGACGCCGGATTTGTTTCCTATGAAGTCCTGTCTCAATTGCTGGGCAGGCCGGGGATGGCCAATGAGTTTTTGTTTGTTTTGCGGCCGGGCGCCGACTGGAAAAGGATTGAGGAAGAAATCAAGCAAATACTGGAGCCCTATGGCTGCTACCAGGTGCTGCCCCGGAAGGATCAGTCCTCTGTGGCCATGCTGGAGGAGGAATTGAATCAGCTGGATCTGATGGGGCTGGTGATACCGTTCTTGTTTTTGCTGGTGGCGGTGGTCATTTTGTACATATCTCTCAGCCGGATGATCCAGCAGCAGCGGCTGCAAATCGGAACGATGATGGGCTTGGGCATATCCGCTCCGGCGGTGCAGGCGCATTACCTGGGCTATGGCGCGGCTGCCGGGCTGACGGGCGGTTTGCTGGGCAGTCTGCTGGGTTATTGGCTCGCCGATCCGATGGTGAAATATTATCAGGTTTATTTCAGCCTGCCGGATATCCGGACGCCTTATTCATTGGATTATCTGATCTGGGGCACGCTGGCGTCCACTTTGTTCTGCGGGATGATCGGATGGATGACTTCCGCCGGCCTGAGCCGGCTGAGACCGGCGGAAGCGATGCGCCCGGCGGCGCCGAAAGCCGCCCGCCGGTTTTTTTTGGAGGGTGTCCCGTATTTCATGTCTCTGTTTACCGTGCCTGGGGTCATGGCCGTCCGCAACCTGACCCGGAATTGGCGGCGCACCGCGTTTTCCTTATGCGGAATCGCTATGGCGTACATGATTACCGCCACTTTGGCGTCCATGTACAGCATGTACGATGTTTTTATTTTTGACCAGTTGGAAAAAAGCCAGCGCCAGGACATCACTGTCAATTTCCTGGCGCCGGTGGAGAGCCGTCAGGCGCTGTCGGCCGTCCGTCATCCTTCCGTCGTCCGGGCGGAGGGGATTTTGGAATTCGGCGCCACGCTGAGGGGGCCTGGCGGGGAAAAAACCTCACTGATGCAGGCCGTCAGTCAGGATTCTCAGCTGTGCCTGCTGTATGACGAGACGGGGCGGCGGATCCGGGTCCAAGAGGACGGAGTGACGCTTTCCACGCACATAGCGAAGTCGCTGGGGGTGACGACGGGGGACATCATCGAGGTGGAGGTGGAGTATCCCCGAAAGAAAACCAGCAGGACGACGGTCACCGGGATCGCCGCTCAATATATGGGCAGCACGGTGTATCTGTCTCACAGATCCGCGGCCAAAATCAGCGATTACGGCGGCGGATCCACGGCGGTGCTGATCCAGGGCAGCCAAGCCGCTGCCCGGGATATCTGGACCAAGCTGAAAGACGCCCATATGGTGGCGTCGGTGATGAGCCGGCAGGAAAAACTGCGCATGTATAGGGATATGATGGCCAGCATGAACGGCATCATGGCTTCTATGACCATGATGGGCGTCGTCATCGGCGTCGCGGTTATTTATGTCAGTTCCCTGATCAGCTTTGAGGAATTGAAAAGAGAGATCGCCATCATGCTCACTCTGGGCCTGAAAAGCAAGGAGTGCCTGGACGTGATATCCGTCAGCCAGGGGATATTGACGGTCTTCGGGATCGTGGCGGGCATCCCCATGACCTGGGCGGCCAGCAGCCTGTTTTCGGCTACCATGTCGTCCGATGTATACACTTTCCCGAATTTTGTGAGCCCGGGCGCCTTGGGGACGGCTGTTCTGCTGACGTTCGCGGCGGTATTCCTGAGCGGCATGATGATGCACCGCAAAATCAAGAAATTGACTCCGGTGGATCTGCTGCGGGAACGGGAATAAAATCCAAAAAAAATCAACCACAGAATTGAGGTGCGTCCATGAAAAAGAAAGTGAAAATTATCTTAGGTCTGGCCGTGGCGGTCATTTGCGCCGCGGCCGGCGTCTGGTCCGCGCTGCGCCCGATTCCGGTAAAAACGGAACTGTTGGCGGTGGGAACCCTCGCGGAGCAATTCACGGTACAAGGCGCGCTTGTGCCGGCGGAAAGCCGGATCCTGAACGCGGGAACCTCCGGCGCCGTATCGGAGGTGTCGTTCCGGGCGGGGATGTCCGTCGCCGCCGGGGAGGTGGTGGTCGCCATCACCGCCGAGGGCCAGACGGACGCGGAACTGCAGCTGGCGCAGCTGCGGCAGCAGCTTTCCGCCGCCCGGCAAAGCTATGACGCTCAGTACGGGGCGAAGGGCTCGGCGGCGGCGGATCTGGCGCTGGCGGAGAACGAGCAGGCCATAGCGGAATGGAATTATGACGCGGCGGTTCAAATGAACGAGGCCATCCCCGGCACTTATACGGAAACCGATATGAACCAGCTGAGAAGCCGGGTGACCGCGGCGGAAAAAAACCTCACTCTGGCTCAGAACGCGAATTCGGACGCTACCCGGGCTTTCTATCAGGAGCAGATCGCTTCCTGGGACGGCCAAATCGCCGCTTTGGAGAAGGGCATGGGGATCGAGCCGGTGACGGCGCCTTTCAGCGGTGTGCTGTGGGAAACCTATGTGGAGGAAGGCGCCTATGTATCCAAATATCAGCCGGTGGCGAAGCTCTATCAGCCGGAGGACATGAAGGTGGAGGTCCTGGTGCTGGCAGAGGACGCCATGAGGATGCGCCTTGGGGACAGCGTCGGCTGCGCGCTGGCCGACGGCACGGCTTTTGACGCGTCCGTTCAGTATATCTCAACCGTGGCGGCGGAAACCGTTTCCGCGGTGGGCGTGAAAGAGAGCCGCAGCCTGGTGGAACTGCGGCCCGTCTCGCTGCCCGCCGGTGTGGGGGCCGGTTATCAGGTGGACGCGCGGTTTGTGGCCGAAGCCGCGGCAAACGTAATTTCCGCGCCTGCTTCTTCCATCGTGCCTCTGCCGGAGGGGGGAGACGGCGTTTATTTGATCCGCGGCGGGAACGCGGAGCTGGCGGAGGTAGTCACAGGCCGGCAGAGCGGGGGCCGGGTGGAGCTGGTGTCCGGCGCGGCGGCAGGCGATCGGATCGTTTTGGACCCGTTTGACAGCGCCGTCAAAGACGGCTCCAGAGTCGTCTGGGAATGACGGGACGCGGGCTCAATTTTACAGGCTGGGTTTTTTCTTCTCCCGGTCGATCACTTCGCGCAGCTGATCGATGATGTATCCGTAGTTCTCTCTCTCATGAGGGATCAGGCATCTCTCGCAGCTTTTGACGCCGTTGCCGAGCCGGATGAAGTGCCCGCCGCATTGGTCGCCGCAGAGATAGAGCGGGCAATAGCAGAACAGACAATTGAAATTTTCCGGAGAATCCGTTTCGTGGCAGGGAAACGCCTCGCATTCTTTGTGACTGAAGAAAGCGTAGGATTTTTCCTGCCATAATTCTTTTTTATGATTCATCGCGCCGCCCCGCCTTTCATTTGCTCCATTCTTTTGCAAAAACGCATCAAATTATCCACGGTCAGCGCCAAATCGCTTTTCGCGCGTTTCCTGGCCTCGGAGAAATCGACGGCCGCCCGGTTAATGCTGATAATTGAAGTGACCCCTTCCTCGTACACGCCGGCAATGTCCTCCCCGATATCGCCGACGATGGCGACGACAGGCACATTGGCCCGTTTCGCGCGTCTGGCCACGCCGATCACGGCTTTGCCCCGCAAGCTTTGGCGGTCGATCCGGCCTTCGCCGGTAATCACCATATCCGTGCCGCTGAGCAGGCCGTCGAACCGGACGGTATCGAGAACCGCCTCTATCCCCATCTGCATCCGCGCGCTGAAGAAGGCCGACAGCCCCGCGCCCATGCCTCCCGCGGCGCCAGCCCCCGGAATGCCGGCCACATTCTTCCCCATATCGCGGCGGATGATGTCCGCCAGATGTTCCAATCCTTCGTCGATCACGCGAATCATATCAGGCCCGGCGCCTTTCTGCGGGCCAAAGACCTGCGCCGCCCCCGCGGGGCCGAACAGGGGATTGTCGATATCGCACAGGGATATGATTTCCACATGGTCCAGCGCGGGATCCCGCCGCGACGGATCCACGCGCGCGATCTCCCGTAAGGCGCCGCCGGTTGGAACAAAGGACTCGCCTTTCCCGTTGTAGAATTGGATTCCGGCGGCGCACGCGGCGCCGCAGCCACCGTCATTGGTGGCGCTCCCTCCGAGCCCGACGAGAATCTTACGCGCGCCGCGCCTGGCGGCGTCCAGAATCATCTCCCCGACGCCGTATGTGGTGGAGCCCAGCGGATCCTTGCGCGACTCGATGAGGGGCAGCCCGGCGCAGGCCGCCATCTCAACCACTGCCGTCTTTCCGCCGTCCGTTAAGCCGTAGGCGCCGTCTATGATTTCGAACAGGGGGTTGTTGACCGGGACGGTGACGCGTTCGCCGCCCAGCGCCCGCAGAAAGCAGTCGACGCTGCCTTCCCCGCCGTCCGCGACCGGGATGGATATGATTTGAGACCGGGGATAATGCTTTGTGATCTCAGCCTTCATGATTTCACATATTTCCAGCGAACTCATGGTTCCCTTGAAGGAATCCGGGATTAAGATGATTCTTTGCATGGCGGATCTCCGTTTTCTTTTGTGTGTAAATATTATAAATAATTTTTCTTGCAAAAATCAACGTTTTTTGTAAGAATAATTATTGAAGATTATTGAAGATTGAACTCACCCCGGTTTTTAAAAAAATTTAATAACAGGAGGCGACAGCATGGCGCGAAAGTATTCTGTATGGCCGGAATCCAGTTGGACGTCCCGGGACATCGGCTGGAAGACGGCCCGGTCCGTCACCGCCGGCGTGGACATTGGCACAACCAGTTCTCAGGCCGCTATTTTGTGCGACGGGCAATTGTTTGGCTATGCCAGCATACGCTCGGGATTTGACTACAAAAAGTCCGCGGACAGGGTCATAAAACAGGCCGCGGGGGACTCGGGCCTGACTCTGGACGACATTGAATGTATTGTCTCCACAGGTTTCGGGCACAAGAACGTCTCTTGCGCGGCGAAATATGTGGATGAGATTCATTGTCACGCCAAGGGCGCCCGGTTCATGTTCGGGCCGGAGGTTCACACCGTCGTGGATTTGGGCGGACAGACGGTGGCCGCCATCCGGCTGTATGACTGGGACCGTGTGCGCGATTTTATGATGAACGACAAATGCGCGGTGGGCATGGGCAGAAGCCTGGAAACGGTCTGCGAGTTGTTACAAATTCCCATTGAGGAGATTGGGGAGAAGTCCCTGGAAGCGGATATGGCGCCGGAGCCGGTGAGCACGACTTGCTATTGCTTCGCGAATACGGAAACGATGGGGCTGTTCGGGCGTCCCGAATTCCGTTCGGCGCCGCTGACGGAAACCGATGTGTACGCTTCCCATACGGTTGCGTTCGCGTGGCGGAGATTGGGCGTGATCGGCAGACTTCAGCCGCAGGATGTGGGCGATCTAAAGGTGTACGGGGAACTGTGCTTCACCGGCGGTGTGGCGAAAAACATCGGCGTCACAAAGATCATCGAGCGGGAGATGGGTGTAACCGCGCTTACAAGTCCATACGATCCCATGCTTGCCGGCGCCATCGGCGCGGCGCTCCTGGCGTGACGCCCACGGGTATCGCAGGACGCAGTAAGACGCGGCGGAAGGAGGAAAACGGATGAATAGATTCAAGAATATGGTCAATGAGCGTCACGAATACGCGAAAGCGTGGCAGAAGCGTACGGGAGGCAAAGTCATGGGCTGGTTTGAGCCTTATTTCCCGGAAGAAATCGCCTATGCCGCCGGGGTTTTGCCGGTACGGATCCTCTCCCGTCATGAACCGAACGATACGGCGGACAAGTGGATTTATGCCTCATGTTACGCTGTCCGCGACATGGTCAACCAGTTCCTGAAGGGCCGGTACGGTTATATAGACGGACTGGCCAGCGTTGAGGGTTGCCAGTGGATGTATGACGCCTTTGAGGTCACGGCCAATAATTTCCCCCATTTGTTCAATCATTTTATATTCGTGCCGGATTATACGGACGCGCCCACGTCTGTGGATGTGGCGCGTTCGGAACTGGACGTCTTCAAATCGAGGCTGGAGGAATGGACCGGCCAAGAGATCACAAACGAGGCGCTGGATCACGCGATTGACGTGTACAATACGAACCGGCGGCTGCTGCGCCGGATTTATGAGCTGCGGCGCGCCAAAAACACCGTGATTCTGGGGTCGGAGGCGATGAATATCGTCCTGGCGGACCAACTCATGGATAAGGCCGAGATGAATAAGATCCTCGAAGCGTTCATACCGGAGCTGGAAGACCGGCCGCCGCGTGAAGATATGATCCGTTTGATGCTGCTGGGCAGCGAGACCTTTGACACGGAATTGGAGGAGTTGGCGGAGTCCCTTGGCGCCAATATTGTGATTGATGAGCTGGATTCGGGCAGCTCCTATTTCTGGAATGAGACTTATACACAGAAGGACCGGCTCACGGCGCTGTCCTTGCGGTATTTGGGGCGTCCCCATAACCCGATTAAGGACAACAACTGGCGCCGGCGCCCCCAGCACATATTCGAGCTGTCGGAAGACTACCATGTGGACGGCGCGATCATCGCCAAGCAGATATACTGCCATCTGCATGGGACGGATAATTATGTGGTGTGGAAGCTGCTGCGGGAGAGAAACATTCCATTCCACTTCTTTGAGCGGGATATGACGCTGCCGGCGGAGGACACGGAGGTGCGGCTGGAAGCGTTTTTGAACATGATCCGGCCGGGCCTCACCCATTTGGCCGGCTGGCACAAAGTTTTTGGCGGACGGGAGGCATTGATATGAGTAAGGGACAGCTGTGGGAGACCAAACCGCTGGAGTTTTGGACGAAGGCGAAGGAATTGCGGCAGGGCTGGCAGAATTCCATAGAGAGCAAAAACAAGGTCGTCGGCCAGGGCAACACCAACTATCACGCGGATTGGGCCGCGTGCTTCCCCGCGGTGACCATTGTGGAGGACAACCCGGCGGGCGCGATGATGGCCAGCAAAAACGGGCCTTTTGCCCGAAAATGCCGCCTCGCTTCTGAAATCCGCGGCTGGGGGCGTGAGGTCTGCGGATATCAAAACAACTGCTGGGGCGCTCAGTTTCTGGGCTACCAGGACGACGGCAGCCCTTTTCCCAAGCGGCAGTTTGTGGTGCCCATCCCTTGCCTCTGCGATCAGCACGCGAAGAGAGGGCAGCAGGTGCGCGACTTCGAGCCGGTTCCTCAATGGATGATCGATATGTCCGTATATCTCGGGCCGCGGGACGCCGCGAGGGAGGAGGCGATGATTGAGCACCGCGCCTGGTGTCAGCTCAGGCAGATCAATGATATAGAGCGGATATTCGGGCAGGCGTTTGACGATGAAAAACTCTATGAAATGATCAAGGCCAGCAATCAGATCGAGAAATACGCCAGGGATATCTCCGTATTGATGGCCACCACCAAGCCGACGCCGCTGTCGGTAAAGGATTTGTATTCGGTTTATACCATTGGCGGCCTGACAAAGGTGGATCCGGAGGAAACGGTTCGCTTCTGGAAACTCGTCCGGGACGAGATCGCCTGGCGCGCTGAGAATCAAATCGCCGCAGTGGGCAATGAGAGGTTCCGCTGGATAGAGACGCATCCGCCTTCCTGGCATTTCTTGAAATACTACCGCTACATGGAGAATTATGGCGCGGTCTGTCTGGGTTCCCAATATGTTCACCGGATCACCACCGGCTGTCTGGAGCGGAAGCCGGATGGAAGCGTGGACCGCAGGGAGATGCTCTCTTATCCGGAGGATACGCCGCTGATTACCAGAGAAGACGGCGTAAGGTTTTTCCTGACCCCGGACGCCAGGGATCCCCATCATCACAAGATGGACGAATACATCCGCCCCTACGCGCTCAACGAATTTGCCGACGTTTTTCAGGCGGACGGCGCGATGCTGGCCTTATGGCGCTGCGGCGTCGGGTGTACCTTTACCCGCAAGGAACAGGCCATGCGTTTGAGGAAAGCCGGTATCAGCGTGCTGCATGTGGAGGGCAGCCAGCCTGGCGACCGCACCGATCTGGACGAGAAGCGCTTTCTTGAGCAGCTGGACGGTTGGATGGACAGCGTTGGACTGGAAAAATTAGAAGACTGAGGAGGCGCCCAAAGTGATTACTGGTGGAATAGACGCTGGGATTGAATGTATGAAAGCCGTCGTCCTGAGCGATGGCAAAATCATCGGAAGGGCCAAGGGGCTGTCCGGCGGCGCCCGAATCGCCGAGTCGGCTGAGAGGGTCTGGGAGGGCGCGTTGAAAGACGCCGGAGTATCCGCCTCCGATGTCGCCAGGATCGCCGCTACCGGCAAAGGCAAATATGATGTAAAACTGGCGGACAAGGTCTATACCGAAATGAGAGCCGCCGTCAGGGCCGCCCGTTTTCTCGTCCCTTCCGTCACGACGGTGGTGGATATCGGCGCGGATGAGACGATGGCGGCGACCGTCAAACCGGACGGAACGGTTGGGCAGACGCTGCTAAACCAGAAATGCGCGGCGGGACTGGGCACATTTCTGAAATCCATGTCCTGGCTGCTGGAATTATCCTTAGACGACATGAGCGCGCTGAATCCCGCGGATTTCGACGCAAACGCCACGGTCAACGACGGGTGTGTGGTATTTGCGGAAATGGACGCGCTGAGTTTGCTGAATCGGGGGATTACGCCGAAAACTGTGGCCGCGGCGGTTACGAAGGCCGTCGCCGTCAGAGCCAATACGACCTTTAACGATATTACGGTTCCCATGAACGACTGTGTGGTTCTTTTGGGCGGCATGACCCGGAACGCCGCGTTTATCGCCGCTTGGGAGGAGCTGGCGGGCATCGGCTTTGTGATCCCCGAAGACGCGGAATACGGCGGCGCCTTAGGCGCTTCGCTCATGGCCGCGGGCTGAAAAACGGAAATTCGCGTCTGCTCAAAGACGGGCGGCAGAATGCCGCCGCCCCTACAGGCGCGGCCGTTCACGGTACCGTAGGGGCGGCATTCTGCCGCCCGTGACCGTTCGGAAATGACAAAATTACAAGGAGTTGACTCAATTTGGAACAATTGGAAAATTTCTTTGGTCTCAAGGAAAAAGGGACGACCGTCGGCACGGAGGTCCGGGCGGGGACGACCACGTTTATGACGATGGCTTATATCGCCGTCGTGCAGCCGCTGATTATGAGCGCCTGCGGCATGCCCTGGAACGCGGTTTTTGCCATGACCGTCCTGTTTTCCGGCCTGGCTACTATTTTTATGGGGCTAAAAGCGAATTTCCCCTTCGCCATCGCCCCCGGTATGGGCACCAACGCGATCTTTGCGTTCAGCATCGTCAATGCCGGCGCCGCCGGCTGGGAGACCGCCCTGGGGATGATCTTCTGGGCGGGGATGGGAATCGTGATCTTCAGCATTCGCTTCCTCAAGTGGACCAAGTGGCTGGGGGCGCCCGAGAAGGTGTACAACCTCTGTATCCGCGAGAGTGTGGTGAAGAGCATCCCTTCGGGGCTGCAAATCGGCTTCGGCGCGGCCATCGGCGCGTTTCTGCTGAGCCTGGGCCTGGGGCCGAACGGCATTGGCCTGGTGCGCAGCTGGGACGCGGCGAACGGTCCGGTTATGACCAGTGTGTCCGATCCTAATATCATCGTTGGACTCGTCGGAATCGCGGCCTGCGCCATTATGTTTTTCCTCAAAGGCAAGAAGTTCAATGTGCGCGGCGCGATTCTTATCTGCATTTTGGCCGTTACGGCCGTGCTGATGCTCTTAGGGTTGGCGCCGCTGCCGGCGGGGGTGTTTTCGCTCCCGTCCGACATTGGCGAAATCGCGTTCAAGCTGGACATCTCGGGCGCGCTGAAGCCGCAGTATGTTCCGTTCATTCTGGTGTTTTTCCTGAACGATATCTTCAGCACCACGGGCACGGCCTTATCTTGCGTGGGCAAGAGCGGGCTGAACAAAGACGGCAAGTTCGACAAATGGAACGAGATCTTTTTTGTGGACGCCCTTGCCGCTCCCGCCGGCGCGGTGTTTGGCCTGACCACGCCCACCTGTTATGTGGAGTCGGCGGCCGGCGTCGCGGACGGCGGCAAGACCGGGCTGGCTTCGGTGACGACCGGTGTGCTGTTCCTGCTCACCATGTTCCTGTCCCCGATATTCATCAGTATTCCGGCGGTGGCTACCGGCGTGGCGCTGGTCATTGTCGGGCTCGTGATGTTCAGCAGTCTGGCGGAGGTGGACTTGACGGATGTGACCATATCCGTTCCGCTGGGCCTGATGATTTTTACGACGCTGATCGTGAACGACTTCGCGTCGGCGATGTGCATCGGGCTGGCGGTTTGGGTGCTGATGGCGGCGTTTTGCCGCTTCGCGCTGAAGCAAAAAGAACACCTCGCGAACAGGGGCACGCAGATTATGGCGGCCGTCATGCTGGTTATGTCGGTGCTCAAGCTCATCTTTACGATTTAGGATCCGCGATTCGTCGTGTGGCGCAAATACCCGGCGGAGGGGGAGGATGCCGATCTAAACCGCGAATTGAAGTTTAGGATGAGTCCTTAGGACGAGTCCTCAGAGAGGGGAATGATGTTATGGGAAGATTTGTTGACGCGTACCGCTACGAGGACTTGCCGGCGCTGGTGAACGCCGGCAGGGGGCTCGCTCCGCTTGACCTTGTGATCACCAACGCGAAGATTGTCGATGTGATTACGGAAACGACGGCGCCGGGCGAGATTTGGGTGAAAAACGGCGTCGTCGTCCATGTGGAGCGCGGCAGTTTCGGGCAATTCAAAGCGCGGCAAGTGTTTGACGCGAAAGGCGCGTATGTCGCGCCGGGGCTGATGGACTCGCATGTGCATATTGAGAGTTCCATGATGTCCCCGTACTACTTCGGGCGGGCGGTGGTGGTCCACGGCACGACGGCGGTTTTTACAGACCCGCACGAAATCACCAATGTCGCCGGGCAGAAGGGCATAGATTATATGTACCAAAACAGCCGTGTTGACCCGGTGATGCGGCAGTTCATTCTGGTTCCGTCGTGTGTGCCGGCGGTGCCCAAGCTGGAGTCGGCCGGGGCGGTGATTGGCGGCGCGGATGTGGAGTACAATGCCGGCGAGTACCCTGACGCGGTCATCGGCTTGGCGGAAGTGATGGACTATATAGGCGTGATCAACGGCGACCCGCGGATGACCGAGATCCTGAACGCGGCGCGGGCGAAGGGCTTGTATCTCCAGAGCCATTATTCCGGCATTCACGGCCGGGACCTGTCGGCCTACCTGCTGGCGGGTCTGGGCGGCAACCACGAAATCCGCGGCGCGGAGGACGCGGAGGAGGTTTTGAGAGCGGGCGGATGGGTCGATTTTCGCGGCAGCAGTTCGATTGACGACAGCTTGAACGACCTGCTGCCGGCGCTGCGGAAATTCCCGAATCCCAGCATACTCCGGGTGACGCTCTGCACGGACGATGTACACGCCGCGGACTTGGCCGACCGCGCCCACGGCCACATCAACAAGGTGGCGGCGCGGGTCGTCGCCTTTGGCATCGCGCCGGAAACGGCGATCGCCTACGCGACGCGCAATGTCGCGCAAGAATACGGCATTGAGAATCTCGGCGTGATTCGGGCGGGCAACCTGGCGGATTTCATCGTATTTAACGACTTCGCGGCGCTGGAACCGACCGCGGTTTTTGTCGGCGGCGTACAGCAAGTGGCGGACGGTAAGCTGGTCAGCCCGGCGCGGCCCGAACTGGCGCGGCCGGCGGCCGGCCTGCAGGCGGAGATTTGCCAGACCATGAGGCTCGGCGAAGTCAAAGCGGAGAAACTGATTCCGGCGAAAAAGACCGGCGCCAACACGGCATTGGTCAACACACTGGTGTTTGACGGCTTATTCACGAAGCCGGGGCAGGAGACGCTTCCGCTAAAGAACGGCCAACTGGATCTTTCCGGCCGCGACGACCTGTGCTTTATCGCGGTTTGCGACCGCTACGGCCTGGAAACCGTCTCCCTGGGCGTTTTGCGGAACTTCGGCTTGCGGTACGGCGCGGTGGCCACCACGGTGTCCCACGACAGCCACAACCTGACGTTAATCTACAAAGACCCGGAAACAGCGGCTTACCTCGCCAACCGGCTGATCGGACACGGCGGCGGCGTCGCGGCGGCGGCGGACAGCGGCCATTGCCGCGTGGTGGAGCTGCCGGCCGGCGGCTTGATGTCGCTGCTGCCGGCGGAAGAACTCGCGCCCAAAATCCACGGGCTGGAAACGATGCTGCCGGAACTGTTCGGCCCGGAACCGGCCTCTCTCCTCAAGATGGCCGTGTTGACACTGCCGGTCATCCCGGAGATTCGCGTGACGAACAAAGGCGTTGTCAATACGGTGAGCCAAGAGTTTATCCCCTTGTTCCCGGAGCCGTAGGGGCGGCATCCTGCCGCCCGGGGCCATCCGGAAATTATCATATGTTTGTCATTCCGGGCTTGTCCCGGAATCCAGGTTCCTTGGTTTATCATTTTTGGATTCCGGCATAAAGCCGGAATGACGGGGACAGACGAGTCCGGAATGACGGAAGCGGGAATTCGCGTTAGCCAGAGACGGGCCAGACTGTCCGAAAATGATTTTCTCATCTCCAGCTCGATTCAGCTATTTTCCCAGTTCGATCCTATTATTTTTAAAAACCGAGGTAAAATTGAAAACACCCAGGATATTGATGGCTCTTTGGCTCTTTCCGTCAACGGATGCTCCGCTTCAAATTCGAGGACATCTTTATAATCCTTCAATTTTATTTGAATAGCCCCGTAAAATGCCGGATGCCCCGCGATTTGTTTTTTGATGGGGAGTCACTCCCTTCTTTCTATAGATGATTATACAATAAGTTCACGCCGCCGTACACGAGGATTTTATGTTTTCCGCAATTATCCTATGCGTTCCGCCAGATGGCAGGCGACAAAATGT
>JAISDM010000106.1 GCA_031264885.1 Peptococcaceae bacterium
AATTGTACAGACCGAATTTTTGACGTTTTCGGACGGTCCCGGGCGGCAGAATGCCGCCCCTACGGTACCGTGTATAATGCGTCTGTAGGGGCGACATTCTGCCGCCCTCATTGATAGACGTGAATTTCCAAATTACGAACATCAATTCTCAAAAATTTACAAATTTCTTTAATGGCTTTTTGTGGGTGAATAGGGTAAATATAGATTACGTTAAAAACCGTATTGCTGTTGATATGGAATGGAACAGCAAAGATCAAACCTTTGACCGTGATCTTTACGCGTTTAGAACTTTTTATGAATGCGGCATCATTTCTTCCGGAGTGATCATTACCCGCAGCGAACAGTTGAATCCGGTGTTTTCCAAGCTGCGTATCAAACAAAAATATGGCGCGAGCACAACCTGGATGGGGAAACTCGTTTCGCGTATCAACGCCAGGCGGCATGGCGGCTGTCCCATTATGGCGGTGGGCATTACGCCAAAGGCGATCGAAGATTGGGAGGTATAGCCATGTCTGCTCACGATCCAAATTATCACAGTGAGTGTGATCTGCTCTCTTTTTGCAATGAGCAAAAATTTAAAACAATACTGGCGGATCCCCCGTGGCAATTCCAAAACCGAACAGGAAAAATGGCGCCGGAACACAAGCGGCTGAACCGTTATTCAACGATGAAGCTTGACGAGATCAAGGCCATTCCAGTAAATGAAGTCGCGGATAATCCCTGTCACCTTTATCTGTGGGTACCAAACGCCCTATTGCCTGACGGCTTGGAAGTGATGAAAGCCTGGGGGTTCCAGTATAAGTCAAATATCGTCTGGGAAAAAATCAGAAAAGACGGAGAGCCCGACGGGCGCGGAGTGGGGTTTTATTTTCGCAACGTAACGGAACTTATTTTGTTTGGGGTAAAAGGAGAAAACGCGCGCACACTTGCGCCTGCCCGCAGTCAGGTTAACTTGATCCGCACTCAAAAAAGGGAGCATTCGCGCAAACCGGATGAGATATTTGACATTATAGAACAGTGCAGCAGCGCCCCTTTCTTGGAACTGTTCGCGCGCGGAACACGCGTGAATTGGACATTATGGGGAAATGAAGCCAACGACGAGTATGCGCCTGATTGGCCGACCTATAAGAACACAAGCGTTGCCTCCAGTCAAATCGGCATCCTCAATATGTAAACGCAACCAGCCGGAA
Organism: Peptococcaceae bacterium; assembly: GCA_031264885.1. GTDB lineage: Bacteria > Bacillota > Peptococcia > DRI-13 > UBA5745 > JAISDM01. The sequence goes on from JAISDM010000106.1 coordinate 1,191, forward strand.
ACGATCCCACGTACTCGTGGGAGTCCGTTTCCGGCTGGAACGTAATCAAGCGATTCAAATCCAGTGTGTTTCAATCAGCCGCGGGGTTCCGGCCGCCTTCAGGCTTGTCCCGGAATCCATTTCTTGCGCGCAATCAGTCGCGGGGTTCCGGCTGAGACTGGCGGCTCTGGGGCTGACCGCCGCCGCACCCTCCGCAGCCGTCACAGCCCTGCCCGCAGCTTGAGCCGTTTTTGCGGGAGTTATATATGCTGCGCCCCGCGCAGGCGAGCCCCCCAAATACCAATATGGCGATGATCCATGTGGACATATCCATCAACCCCTTATAACGCTTCCGTTTTAACTTGCTTCCGCTTTAACCGCCGAAGGCGCAGGCTTCATGCCGGTTGGCGCGTAAGGCTTCCTGACCAGCAAATAAATCAGCAGAATCAAACCCGCGAATCCAAAGACCGCTCCGACGCCGAAACCGCCGCCTGTAAACAACAGCGCGAGCTGATAAAATATCAGAGCGATAAGATAGGCGAAGCCCGTTTGATATCCGACCGCGATCAGCGTCCATTTGGCGTTGCCCATTTCCCTGCGGACCGCGCCGATGGCGGCAAAGCAGGGCGCGCAAAGCAGGTTGAAAATCAGGAAGGAATAGGCCGCGAGCTGAGTGAAGGACGCCTGCAGATTCCCCCAGACCTCCGCTCCGTCCTCGGCGACCTCCGCGAACCCGTACAGGACGCCGAAGGTTCCCACCACGTTCTCTTTAGCGATCAGACCGGTGAACGTGGCCACGGCCGCCTGCCAATGCGCCCATCCCAGCGGGGCGAACACAGGCGCCACCACATTGCCGATGGTCGCCAATATGGAATCCGGCGTATCCACCATCTGCAGGGACCAATTGAAAGAAGCGAGGAACCAGACCCCTGTGGTCGCCAGCAGAATGATGGTTCCCGCTCTTTTCACAAAGGATTTGGCTCTGTCCCACATATGAATCAGAACCCCCTTGGCGCCGGGAATATGATAGGCGGGCAGTTCCATGACAAAGGGCGCGGGATCGCCCGCGAAGGCTTTGGTCTTCTTCAATATAATACCGGAGACGATGATGGCGGCAATTCCGATAAAATAAGTGGAGGGCGCCACCCATGTGGAACCCGGGAACAGCGCGCCCGCGATCAGGGCGATGATAGGCAGCTTCGCGCTGCACGGAATAAATGTGGTGGTAATGACGGTCATCTTGCGGTCCGGCTCATTCTCGATGGTGCGGGAAGCCATAATCCCAGGCACACCGCAGCCGGTACCGATCAAAATGGGAATGAAGGATTTGCCGGACAGCCCGAACTTTCTGAATATCCGATCCATAATGAAGGCGATGCGGGCCATATAGCCGCAGTCTTCCAAGATACCGAGGCAGAGGAACAAGACCATCATCTGGGGCAGGAATCCCATCACCGCGCCTACGCCGGCGACGATGCCGTCCAGGATCAGAGACGAGAGCCATTCCGCGCAATTCACGGACTCCAGGAAGCTCGCGATCGCGCCGGGAACCCATTCGCCGAACAAAACGTCGTTGACCCAGTCCGTCAGCAGTGTGCCCACGGTGGATATGGAAATATAATACATCAGGAACACAATGACCGCGAAAATAGGAAGCGCGAGAATCCGGTTTGTAACGATCCGGTCAATTTTATCGGACGCGGACACTTGGTTTTTGTTCTTTTTGCGAACGGTTTTTTTCACAATTTTGCCCAACACATCGTATCTTTCTCCGGTGATGATGCTCTCGCTGGAATCGTCCAGCGCCGCTTCGCAATCCGTAATGATTTTTTCAAACTGGGCTTGCAGCGCGCCGGAGAGCTTCCATTGCTCCACAACCTTCTCGTCCCGCTCAAAGAACTTAATCGCCAGCCAGCGGGAATTCTCTTTGCTCACTTCTTTCTGAATGATCGCCTCAATCCCGGAGAGGGCTGTTTCCACTCTCTCGGAAAAAACGTGACGGGGGACGGAGACCGCCTTGGCCCGCGCCAGATTCAGCGCCTTGTCGGCGGCGTCGTGGGAACCCATGCCTTTCAGCGCGGATGTCTCTATCACTTCGCATCCCAACGCTTCTTTTAACTTGGGAATATCGATGATGTCGCCGTTTTTGTTGACGATATCAATCATATTCAGCGCCAACACCACCGGAATTCCGATTTCTATGAGCTGTGTGGTCAGATAGAGGTTCCTTTCAATATTCGACGCGTCTACAATATTAATGATGGCGTCCGGTTTCTCCTGGATCAGATAATTGCGGGTTACCACCTCTTCCAAGGTGTATGGGGACAGAGAATAAATGCCCGGTAAATCCTGAATAATCACATCTTTATGACCCTTTAACTTGCCTTCTTTTTTCTCAACCGTGACTCCCGGCCAGTTGCCCACATACTGCGCGCTGCCTGTCAAATCGTTGAACATGGTCGTCTTCCCGCTGTTGGGGTTTCCCGCCAGGGCAATCTTAATAGACATAGTGTCCGCCTCCTTCTGTCATATTTTACTTAGGACTCCTTAACTTCAATCATTTCGGCGTCGGCTTTGCGCAGGCTCAGCTCGTAGCCTCTTACATTGACCTCGATCGGATCTCCCAGGGGGGCGACTTTCCGCACGAATACTTCCGTGCCTTTCACGATCCCCATATCCATAATCCGCCGCTGAACGGCGCCGCCACCGTGCAGTTTAACCACAGTAACAGTTTCTCCGCAATCGGTCGCTTTCAATGTTTTCATAAGAAAGATGTCTCCTTTCGTCAGACTGGTTGTTCTCGTTAGTTAAAACTAACTTTAGTACATTTATTTTATCACGCTCCGTGATACCTTGTCAATTATTTTGTTTCGATTTTTCGATTCCATGATTTGGTAATCAATAGCAGTCACCATGGTAACCTGTGATTCGCAGTTTGCGCGATTCAGCGGAATAAGCTTGAGCAGGCATGGGCGAATCCGGGTTTCGGGCCAGACTGTCCGAAAACGCGCCCATCCCGTCATTCAATTCGTCGTGTGAAAATTTAGCGCCTTTTATTCCCCTC
>JAISDM010000279.1 GCA_031264885.1 Peptococcaceae bacterium
CATCCATGAATACTTTGTAATCTGCGTCGTCCAGCGATCCCGCCAGCGCAAGCGTGTTCTTTTTTAATCGATCTTCCTGCATGCCGTCGGGAACGGCCAGGCTGTCGCGCGCCGCATGATTCTTTGCTATGACGCGCCGCGCTATGCTTGCCGCGTCTTCATCCGGCGCGGTCTGCTCCTGCTCAATCTGGCTGAAACCAATGAGCAAATAGCACGGGCGGTTGTTTTTTAGAATAACGGCAGAGCCGTTTTGATCCACCATTTTGGCGACTCGCAAGAAGTTTTGGTTCGCTACTGTGATGGGAATCATGTTGTTTGTGTTGATCAGCATCGCAAACACCTCCGCAATCATAATACATAACCCATAGTTAATCTACAAAAATATCGGCTGCTTTTATGGTCTCTTCTATTTTACTTTCTACAATATTGCTGCAAACCAAGTATAGCATACCCTGTGAGCTATGTCTATCTGTTTTTTTATACGGTGCTGCGAATTCGTAGTTTGGGTTACTGTTCACACCCCTGTCATTCTGGGCTTGTCCCAGAATCCAAAAAGAGGGAACCTGGATTCCGGGACAAGCCCGGAATGACAAAACAGGGGGGCCGGAATGACAAAAATACGGCGCTGGAATGACAAGATGTGGCGCTGAATAACAAGATATGACAGTTTCCGGACGGTCCCGGGCGGCAGGATGCCACCCCTACGGCGCCGTGTATGCCTCATTTGTAGGAGCGGCAGAATGCCGCCCCTACGAATGCGTTTGCGTTATCCGCGGCGCCGATGCCGCCCGTCCGCGCCACCACCCCGTCAGCCGCAGCCTGTATGACTTCCCCTCTCGGAGGGGAAGTCATACAGGCTGCGGCTGACGCCCCTCCCAAGAGGGGAATTTTTTCAAACGGCGAATCGCGGTGGCTTATCACAAATTCATTGACGCTTTAGCGTGTACGCTGTATGCTGTACATATCCCGTATTTGCAACGCGAGGGGTTTTATAGGAAAGGTTGTTTCTGCGATATGAAAAAAATCTTGCGCGCGCGAATTTTTATTTCAATCATGTGTATCCTGTGTGCCGCGGTTTGGCTGCCGGCGGGCTGCGGTTCGGCGTCCGGGCTGGACGCCGCGATCGCTGATTACGCCGACGCTCAAATCACTGTTGCGGGGCTGACGGAGACGGAATTCACCATTTCTCCCTCGGAATTGGCGGAACTCGACTGTGTCAGCAGTTCCGCGTCCGGGCAGACGGCGAAGGCCGGGACAGTCAGCGCGGCCGGGCCTACGCTGGAAACCTTCCTGGAGCAGTATGGCAAAACCCAGACTGACTTCGCTCTGGCGCGTTTCATTGCCTCTGACGGCTACCGGGTCACGCTGCACATCCAGTCGCTGGAGAAATACGAAATCATACTGTCGGTCGCAAGCGGCGACAAACCGCTGCCGGAATCGGAGCGGCCTCTGCGCCTGCTTATTCCCGGCGCGGAATCCAGTCAGTGGATATACGCTGTGGAGCGAATCGAATTTGAGGCGAAAAAATAAGGAAAAGAATAAGGAAAAGAATAAGTCTATTCTTTCGCGTTCTTTTGCCTGTACTCTATCCTGTGTCCATTGCGGTTAGCAGTAAGTTTGCCTGTGTCGACCATCCGCGTTAAAACATTGTAGCTCCGCGTTGCGCCAAGTCCGAGAGCTTCTCCTAACGACTTTGTCGTTGCGTACCCATCGCGCTCAATCAGCGCCATAATGATCCGCTCTTGCTCGTCCAGCGGCGCGTTTGCGGTTTCATATCGTGTGTTTGGCAAAATGAGCATAAAACTGGTGTCAGTGACATGGATCTCGGGTTTTCGCTCACAATCGGCATAGCCGTCCATAATACGGATAATGCCTGTACCATAAGCCTCAACCAATTCAAGCCGATAAAAAATTCTAGCAATCCCTTCGTTGCGTGTGTGTGACACGCCGGATAGCGCCGCGTCAAGCGAAATACCGGGAACAAGGCCGCCAACGGACAGAAACTCAAGGCGGTCGTCGTACACGTTGACGAACGAACTCGCCGACAACGCGTATTCTCGATGTACGAGCATATTCAAAACAGCCTCGCGGATGGCGTCAACAGGATAATCCCGCCGCTCAACGCGCCTCACTTTGCCGATTTTGGCCTGCACAAAATTGAAATAGTCCACATACTCAACTACGTCATACAGTTGTTGAATCAGCGAACCGCCGAACTCCTTTCGGCTCTTGAATACGGATTTGCTTGTCCCCTCAAACACGGCGACTTTCACTGTGGATTGGCACTGCTCCGAAAGAAGCAATCCGAGGTTGGTATACATTCCATTTTCGCCGATGATACCCAGACTTTGCTGCTGCGGACGCTCAAAGGCAAGATTCATATCGGCGAACTCTTTGGCGGTTCGGGTGAAAGTAAGCTCCTGAACAAGTGAACGGGCGGCGATATAGCGTTCACCGTCCGCGTCCCTGATCATCCGGCGAATATGCTCGTCGGCGGCGGGAACGGTCGCAGTCCCCACACGCACAAATACTCCGGAAGGTTTCAGTCCGCGGTCGGCGAGATAATAGGGCACATAAACCCCGCGTTCAATCGTAACCGCAACAACATTTTTGCCGTCATACTCGACAATATCAACACGCATAAAGGGCGTCAGATCAGGCTTGACAGAGTTGCGGACGCTGTCGCCGGTCTGCCGGGCCACAAAGTCCGGGTCGTCCAAGCCCACAACCGTGCCATCATTGTCTATACCGACATATATTGTGCCGCCGTCAGTATTGGCAAAAGCAACTGC